>NZ_SMKJ01000139.1:0-17342 GCF_004348615.1 Micromonospora sp. KC207 | reverse complement strand
GACCCACCCGCCCGCGTCCGTCCCGAGCCGCTGGAAGACCTCGCCTGGGCACGTCAGCCGGCCCCACGGGACGAGCCGGCCCAGGCCGCGCAGCACGAGGCATGGGGCACGGCGGCCAAGCACGGGGTACGGGGTGCAGCGGGGCAGTACGAGGCACTGGGCACGGTCGTCCAGCACGAGGCGCGGGGCGCGGCGGGTCGGTACGAGGGCTACGACGGGGCCGGCCAGCACCAGGGGGATGGCCGCGATGGGCACCGCGCGGGGCGTGGCTGGGCCGAGGAGTCCGGCTGGACCGGCGAGGCCGTCGAGCCGCAGCGGCCCGAGCAGGCCGGCTGGGGCGAGCCTGATGCGGCCCCGCGGGCCGACTGGGGCGAGTCTGGTGCGGCCCCGCGCGGCGAGCAGCGCCCAGCCAGCCGACCCGCCGCGAGTGTTGCCGCCTGGGCGCCGCCAGCCGAACCGGAATGGTCTGCCGGCGCCGCGTACCCGGCCGCGCAGGCCGCCGCCGGCCAGTGGTCACAGGTGCGGGCCGGGGACCGGTGGGCGGAGGCGCACGACGACGACCGGGGCCGGGAGGTCCGGGTCGGCGAGCGCCGGACCACGGCGCACGCTGACGTGACGGGCAGCGGGTACCGGGCGGAGAACCGGTGGGCCTCAGTCGGGCAGGGCGATCCCCGTCCTGAGGAGGATCCGGGTGAGCGGTGGCGGGACCGGGACTTCTCCGGCGCCGGTTCGGAGTTCGATCGGACGACGGGTGGCTGGCCGGACGCGGACCCGCGCGGCGCGCGTACCGACGAGCGCCCCGGCGGCGCGGGGCCGGGCGGCGGCACCGACTGGGACCACGGGACGTGGTCCGAGCCGGTCCCCCCGGCACTGCCGGTGAACGGCGTGCCGGTGTCGGCCGAGTGGCGTCCGCCGGCGCAGCGCGGTGCCCGGTCGGTCGGACAGTGGGGCGCGGCGGAACCCGAGCCGGCCCGGCTCAGCCGGCACCAGCGCGCCGACGAGGAGCAGCGGTACGGGTACCCGCCCCGCGACGACACCCCACGCGCTGGCGGCGCCCGCCCGGCCGACCACTGGCGCTGACGGGCCCGCCGCTACTTGTCGACGTCTCCCACCACGAAGAACATCGAGCCGAGGATCGCGACCAGGTCCGGCACCAGGCAGCCCGGCAGCAGGGTGGCCAACGCCTGCACGTTCGCGTACGACGCGGTGCGCAGCTTGAGCCGCCACGGCGTCTTCTCGCCCCGCGACACCAGGTAGTAGCCGTTGATGCCGAGCGGGTTCTCCGTCCAGGCGTACGTGTGCCCCTCGGGGGCCTTCACCACCTTCGGCAGCCGGGTGTTCACCGGCCCGGTGAGCCGGTCCACCCGGTCCAGGCACTGCTCGGAAAGGTCGAGCGAGGCGTACACCTGGTCGAGCAGCACCTCGAACCGGGCGTGGCAATCCCCGGCGGTCTTGGTCACCACCGGCACGTCGAGCTGGTCGTAGGCCAGGTACGGCTCGTCGCGGCGCAGGTCCAGGTCGAGCCCGGAGGCCCGGGCGACGGGCCCGGACGCGCCGAACGCGGCGGCGTCGGCGGCGGACAGCACCCCCACCCCGACGGTGCGGGCGAGGAAGATCTCGTTGCGCCGGATCAGGTGGTCCAGGTCCGGCAGCCGGCGGCGCACCTCGCCGATGGCGGCGCGGGCCCGGCCGGTCCAGCCCGCCGGCACCTCCTCCTTGAGCCCGCCGACCCGGTTGAACATGTAGTGGATCCGGCCGCCGGAGACCTCCTCCATGACCGCCTGGATGGTCTCCCGCTCCCGGAACGCGTAGAACACGGGCGTGATCGCGCCGATCTCCAGCGGGTACGAGCCGAGGAACATCAGGTGGTTGAGCACCCGGTTCAGCTCGGCCAGCGCCATCCGCAGCCAGGTGGCCCGCTCGGGCACCTCCAGGCCCATCAACCGCTCGACGGCGAGCACCACGCCCAGCTCGTTGGAGAACGCCGACAGCCAGTCGTGCCGGTTCGCCAGCACGATGATCTGCCGGTAGTCGCGTACCTCGAACAGCTTCTCCGCGCCCCGGTGCATGTACCCGACGATCGGCTCGGCGGCGACCACCCGCTCTCCGTCGAGGACCAGCTTGAGCCGCAGCACGCCGTGCGTGGAGGGGTGCTGCGGGCCGATGTTGAGCACCATGTCGGTGCCGAGCTGCTCACCGCCGGCCCCGGTGCCGACGGTCAGCTCGCGCAGGTCACCGGTGTCCGTGGTCATGCCCGTCATCGTGCCATGCACGCATCGACGGCGACGCCGACCGGCTGGAGCAGCCAGTGGTGCCCGCCGAGGCCGGCCGGGTCGGTCAGCTCCGCCGCCGTCGACGAGGCGGCGAGCGCCCGCACGTACCGGGCGGGGTCGGTGGCGGCCAGGCTCAGCGGTGGTCGCCCGCAGTCGGCCCCGAGCGCCCGCAGCGCCTCCCGCTGCGACACTAGGGTGTACGCGCACCGGGCGACCCGCTCGCCGGCGGAGGCGACGGAGTCCATGGCGACGTGGGCGGTGACGTCGCAGGACCCGTCGGGTACCGGCGGCACCTGCCGCCCACCCCGGTACCCGGTCAGCGTCCCGTTCACCGGCCGCGAGTTTCGCAGGTGCCCGTAGTCCACGGCCACCGCCATCCCCCGCCGCAGGCACCGCACGGCCCGCGCCCAGGCCAGATCCCGATCCCGTCCGATCTCCACCCGCCCCGCGCCGGGGCAGGGGTGCCAGGTGGTCAGCCAGGTCTTGTCCTCGGGGGTCAGCGGGGGGCCTGGGGTTTCCCTGCCGGTGGCTGGGTCGACCAGGAGGTAGCGCCAGCCGTCCTCGGTGGGCACGGCCACGTCCAGGGGGACGTTGTCGAGCCATTCGGTGGCGATCAGCAGGCCGGTGATGGCCTCCGGGATCTCGTCGGTCCAGCGGATTTCCGGGGGTAGGGCCGGTGGGCGGGGGGCCAGTTCGACGGCCGTGAGGCGCAGGCGGTGGGCCAGCGGCACCGGCGCCGGGGAGGTGTCGGCCGGGAAAGCGCTGCTCAGGACGGTGCCAGCCGCTCCTTCGCGGGCCAGGTCCGCCAGGGCGCGCAGCAGCTCTCCCCGGCCGGCGCCCACGTCCACCAGGTCGAACGGCGCGGGGAACCCGAGGGCGGCGTCGAGCCGCGACACGAGCCGGAACACCGCCGCCGCGAACGCTGGGGAGGCGTGCACGCTCGTGCGGAAGTGACCGGCCGGGCCCGCCCCGGAGACGAAGAAGCCGTCCGGCCCGTACAGCGCCCTGCTCATCGCGTCCGGCCAGCGCAGCGCCGTGGAGTTCATCCCGCGTTCAGGTCCCGTCACCGTGCCGACCCTACGGTCTGCGGGCATGAGACGAATCGCGATCCCCGCGCTGGCAGCCGTACCGCTGCTGCTGGCCGCCCCCGGTGCCGCCGCCGCGCCCGCCCGGGACGACGCGCCGCGCGCGGTGCGGGCGGTGACCGAGACACCTTCCCTGTTCGACGACTCCGCCGGCGGGGACGCCGACGCCGACGACCCGGCGATCTGGGTGCACCCCACCGACCGGGCCGGCAGCCTGGTGGTCGCCACCGCCAAGAACGGGGGCCTGCGGGTCTACGACCTGGCCGCCCGCGAGCGGCAGGCGTTCGGCACCCCGCCCGCCCCGGGCCCGGACGACGAGTCCGGCCGGTTCAACAACGTCGACCTGGTGACCGGGTTCCGGCTCGGCGGGCAGCGGGCCGACCTGGCGGTGGTCACCGACCGGGGGCGCGACCAGCTCCGGTTCTACCGGATCGACCCGGACACCCGGCTGCTCACCGACGTGACCGCGCCGGACGTGCCGTTCGCGTTCAGCCGGGACCAGGCCGAGGTCAACGAGCAGCGCACCGCGTACGGGCTGGGCACGTACGTCGACCCCGCCGGCGGCGCGTACGCGGTGGTGAGCCGGCGCAGTACCCCGGAGGTGGGGGTGTTCCGGCTGGTCGAGCGCGCCGGCCGAATCGGCTACCGGCCGGTGGACCGGCTGACGCTGCCGTCGACGTTCACCCTGCCCGACGGCACCGCCTGGTCGCCCTGCACCGACCCCGGCGACGGCCCGCAGGTGGAGGGGACCGTGGTGGACCCGGACACCGGGGTGGTGCACCTGGCGCAGGAGAAGGTGGGCCTGTGGCGGACCCGGCTGGCAGGTGGCCGGCTCACCGGGGCTCCGGCGCTGGTCGAGCGGGTCCGCGAGTACGGCGTGCCGGCGGCGTTCGACCCGGCGGAGGACGACTGCGTGACCGACCACTCGGCCGACCCCGGGTTCGGCGGCCGGATCGCGCAGGACGTGGAGGGGCTCACGATCTACCGGACGGGTCGCTCCGCCGGGACCCTCGTCGTCTCCAGCCAGGGCGACGACACGTTCCACACCTACGACCGGCGTACCGGTCGCCCGACGGGCCGGTTCGCCGTGGTCGACGGGGCGGTGGACGGCGCGCAGGAGTGCGACGGCGCGGCGGTGACCGCCACCCCGTTGCCGGGCTTCCCCGGCGGGCTGCTGGTGGTGCACGACGGCCGGAACACCCCGGACACCCCGGGGGAGGACGGCGAGGCGCGCCCGGACACCGATTTCAAGTTCGTCGACGCCGGGTTCCTGCGCGGCCGGTGACGGCCGGACCGGCCCGGGCCGCCGCGGGACGTCGCGGCGGCCCGGCCGCCCCATTGGTGAAGGTTTTCACACCTTCTTGTTTCGACCTGTTCACTGCGGCGCATACTTGCGATCGACCGGTACCCCCTTCGAGGACTGGATCGTTGCCATGAGCGCACCGCTGCGCCCGCGTCCGGCAGCCCCCTCCCGGGCCGCCGAGACCTCGGGCGGCGCCCCTGCCGGGGCCCCGCTCTCCTTCCCCCGCGTGCTGACCGTCGGCGTCATCGGCGCCGGCCGGGTCGGTGCCGTGCTGGGCGCGGCGCTCGCCGCCGCCGGGCACCGGGTGATCGCCGCCTCCGGCGTCTCGGGGGCGGCGAAGGCCCGGATCGCCCTGCTGCTGCCCGACGCCCAAAACCTCTGCGCCACCTCCGTGGCCCGCGCCGCGACCGACCTGCTGCTGGTCGCCGTGCCCGACGACGCGCTCGCCGCGGTGGTGGCCGGCCTCGCCGACACCGGGGCGCTGCGCCCCGGCCAGGTGGTAGCGCACACCTCCGGCGCGCACGGGCTGGGCGTTCTCGCCTCGGCCGCCGCCGTGGGGGCCCGCCCGCTGGCGCTGCACCCGGCGCTGACCTTCACCGGCACGCCGGAGGATCTCGGCCGGCTCGCCGGCATCTCGTACGGGGTGACCGCGCCGGCCGAGCTGCGCCCGCTGGCCGCCCGGCTGGTCGCCGACCTCGGCGGGGTGCCCGAGTGGGTGGGCGAGGCCGACCGGCCGCTGTACCACGCGGCGCTGGCGCACGGCGCCAACCATCTGGTCACACTGGTCAACGAGGCGGCCGACCGGCTGCGCGACGCCGGGGTGGGCCAGCCGGAGAAGGTGCTCGCCCCGCTGCTGCGGGCGGCGCTGGAGAACGCCCTGCGCCTCGGTGACGACGCGCTGACCGGCCCGGTGTCCCGGGGCGACGCCGGCACCGTACGCCGGCACCTGGAGCGGTTGGCGGCGACCGCGCCCGAGTCGGTCGCGGCGTACCTGACCCTGGCCCGGCGCACGGCGGACCGGGCCATCGCGGCGGGCCGGCTGCGCCCGGCGGACGCCGAGCCGCTGCTCGACGTGCTGAGTGGGATTCAACGGGAGGTGGCGGCGTGAGCGTGAGGAGTGAGCGGGTTGTGCGAGCCCCGCAGTCGCGAACTGAGGTGGGGCGGCGTGAGCGTGAGGAGTGAGCGGGTTGTGCGAGCCCCGCAGTCGCGAACTGAGGTGAGGTGCGGATGACGGAGCTGGTGCGGACCCGCGCGGAGCTGGCGAAGGCGCGCGACGCCCTGACCGGCACCGTCGGCGTGGTGATGACGATGGGCGCGCTGCATGCCGGGCACGAGACGCTGTTGCGGGCCGCCCGGGAACGGGCCGACCACGTGTGGGTGACGATTTTCGTGAACCCGCTCCAGTTCGGCCCGAACGAGGACTTCGACCGGTATCCGCGCACCCTGGAGGCGGACCTGGAGGTCTGCCGCCGGGCCGGGGCCGACGTGGTCTTCGCGCCGGGCCGGGCGGAGATGTACCCGGACGGCGAGCCCCTGGTCCGGGTCGACCCGGGGCGGCTCGCCGGGGACCTGGAGGGCCTGAGCCGGCCCGGCTTCTTCCACGGGGTGCTCACCGTGGTGCTGAAGCTGTTCCAGCTCACCCGCCCCGACCTGGCGTTCTTCGGCGAGAAGGACTATCAGCAGCTGATCCTGGTCCGGCGGATGGCCCGGGACTTCGACGTGCCCGTCGAGGTGGTCGGCGTGCCGACGGTCCGGGAGCCGGACGGGTTGGCGCTGTCGAGCCGCAACCGTTACCTCTCTCCCGGGGAGCGGGAGGCGGCGCTGACCCTGTTCACCGCGTTGCGGGCCGGGGCGCAGGCCGCCGACAGGGGCGAGCACGCCGGTGAGGTGCTGGCCGCCGCCCACCGGGCGTTCGGCGCCGGGGCGCCCGGGGTCGAGCTGGACTACCTGGCACTCACCGACGCGGACCTGGAGCCCGGCCCGGTCGCCGGGCCGGCCCGGCTGCTGGTGGCGGCCTGGGTCGGCAGCACCCGCCTGATCGACAACGTGGCGATCCGGCTCGCCCCCCGCTCCTGACCCGTCTCGCGCGAAAGGCATCCCGATGTTCCGCACCATGCTCAAGTCGAAGATCCACCGGGCCACGGTGACGCAGGCCGACCTGCACTACGTGGGCTCGGTGACGGTGGACCAGGACCTTCTGGACGCGGCCGACCTGCTCCCCGGCGAGCAGGTGGCCATCGTGGACGTCACCAACGGCGCCCGGCTGGAGACGTACGTGATCCCCGGCGAGCGGGGCAGCGGCGTGGTCGGCATCAACGGTGCCGCCGCCCACCTCGTGCACCCGGGCGACCTGGTCATCCTGATCTCGTACGGGCAGTTCGACGACGCCGAGGCACGGGCGTACCGGCCCCGGGTGGTGCACGTCGACGTTGCCAACCGGGTGGTGGAGCTGGGCGGTGACCCGGCCGCGGCGGCCCCCGGCACCGCCGGCGACCCGGTCCCGAGCCCGCTCGCCGTCGTCGGCTGAGAGCCCCGCCCCGCCCGGCCGGATTCGGTCGGGGCGCGGCGCCAGGTGTTCGAGTCGACTCGAACTCGACCCGGATGTCGGTCCGTACGCGGTATGTCACCGATGGTCATCCCTGGTTATTCTTGGGTTCCGTCGCGAGCTGGTGGTTGGGGAGGCCCGATGCGTCGTGTGCCGACGATCGTGTGCGCCGTCCTGGTCGCGGCGGTCGTGCTGGTCGGCTGCGGGGGCCCCGCCGGCCTCGACGGCGACCTCACCGACGACTGGGCCGCCCCGGGGCCGGCCTTGCCGTTCACCCCGGCCGCCGGGGTCTGCCAGGTCGCCGACTTCGTCGACGTGGTGCCCCTGTCGGCGTACGCGCCGGTGGACTGCGCGCTCCCGCACCGGGTGGAGACGGTGCACGTCGGCGCCTTCCCCGCGGACCGGGCCGCCCCGCCGGCCGGCGGCTCGCCCGAGCTGAGCGGCCCGTTCGCCGACTGCGACGCGAGGGCCACCGGGTACGTGGGGGACGACTGGCGGGCCGGTCGGCTCCGGCTGGCCGTGGCGGTGCCGTCGAAGACCGGCTGGGCGTCCGGCGCCCGCTGGTACCGCTGCGACCTGACCGAGGTCAGCACCGCCGAGGCGGGCGCTGTGCCGGTCACCCGCACTGGCAGCCTACGGGACGCGCTGAAGGGGCCCTCCCCGCTGCGGCTGGGCTGCCAGCGCAGCGAGGACGTCGGGAGGCGCGGGAGGCAGGTGCTCAGGCCGGTGGAGTGCGCCACCCGGCACGACGCGGAGTTCGTGGGGGTGTGGAAGGCCCCGGACCGGCCGTACCCGGCCCGGGACGCCGACTGGCTCCCCCTCTACACCGGCTGCCGGACGGTCCTGGCCCGGTACGTGGGGGTGCCGGACGACAACGACCTGCGCTTCCGCAGCGGCCTGGTGGTCCGCCCGCCCGGGGCGGGGCGCTGGCGGGTCGGCGACCGGGGGGTCCGCTGCTACCTGTGGCTCAGCGACCGCACGGTGACCGTCTCCCTCAGGGGGGCGGGCCCGGCCGGTCTCCCGGTCCGGACGCGGTGACCGGTCTCCCGGTCCGGACGCGGTGACCGGTCTCCCGGTCCGGACGCGGTGACCGGTCTCCCGGTCCGGACGCGGTGACCGATCTCCCGGTCCGGTCGCGTGACCGGCCGCCCGACCCGGACGAGGTGACCGCCGGCTGCCCCGGGTAGCCCAAACCACTCGTCCCGCCCCCGCCGCCCGGGATGAGGGGCCTTCGGGTTGACTGTGCTCATGGACCTTCCGACCGTCGACCTGCCCGTCCTGCCGTCGCTGCTGGCCGCGCCCGCGCCCGGTTGGGTGGAGACCACCGACGTGATCGTGGTCGGCTCCGGGGTGGCCGGGCTGACCGCCGCGCTGCATCTGCGCGAGGCCGGCCTGCACGTCACCGTGGTCACCAAGGTCAACATCGACGACGGCTCGACCCGCTGGGCCCAGGGCGGCATCGCCGCCGTACTCGACCCGGCGGACACCCCGGCCGCGCACGCCTCGGACACCGAGGTCGCCGGGGTGGGATTGTGCGACCCCGCTGCCGTGCGGGTGCTCGTGGAAGAGGGGCCGACCCGGCTGCGGGAGCTGATGCGCATCGGCGCGGAGTTCGACCGCCACCCGGACGGCTCGCTCATGCTGACCCGGGAAGGCGGGCACCGGGCGGACCGGATCGTGCACGCCGGCGGGGACGCCACCGGCGCGGAGGTGCAGCGGGCCCTGCACGCGGCGGTCCGCCGCGACCCGTGGATCCGGCTGGTCGAGCACGCTCTCGTGCTGGACCTGCTGCGTGCCCCCGGCGAAGGGCCCGGCGGGCTCGGCCCGGCCTGCGGGATCACCTTGCACGTGCTCGGCGAGGGCAGCGAGGACGGCGTCGGCGCGCTTCTGGCCCGCGCGGTGGTGCTCGCCACCGGCGGGATGGGCCAGGTCTTCGCGGCCACCACCAACCCGGCGGTCTCGACCGGCGACGGGGTGGCGCTGGCCATGCGGGCCGGCGCGGCGGTCACCGACGTGGAGTTCGTCCAGTTCCACCCCACCGCGCTGATCACCCCGGCCGGGGCCGGCGTGCCCGGGGCCGGCCTGGCGCAGCAGCCGCTGGTCTCCGAGGCGCTGCGCGGCGAGGGCGCGCACCTCGTCGACGGCGACGGCAAGCGGTTCATGGTCGGCCAGCACGAGCTGGCGGAGCTGGCCCCCCGGGACGTGGTGGCCAAGGGCATCCACCGGGTGCTGTTGGCCACCGGCGCCGACCACGTGTACCTCGACGCCCGGCACCTCGGCGGGGATTTCCTGATCGGGCGCTTCCCGACCATCGTCGCCTCCTGCCTGGCCATCGGGGTCGACCCGGCCACCGACCTGATCCCGGTCGCCCCGGCCGCCCACTACGCCTCCGGCGGCGTCCGCACGGACCTGCGCGGTCGTACCTCCATCCCCGGCCTGTACGCCTGCGGCGAGGTGGCCTGCACGGGCGTGCACGGCGCGAACCGGCTGGCCAGCAACTCGCTGCTGGAGGGGCTGGTGTTCTCCCGCCGGATCGCCGAGGACATCGCCGCCGGTTTGCCCGAGCAGGCCCGGCCCGCCGAGGCCGGCGCGTGGGTCGGCGGGGGCGGCTGGGTGGTGCCCGCCGGCGGGACGCCCGCCCTGCAGCGGGCGATGACCCGGGGCGCCGGGGTGCTGCGCTCGGCGGACACGCTCGCCACCACGGCCACGGCGCTGGGCGAGTTGGGCGTGGGCCGGGGCACCCCGCGCACCGCCGACTGGGAGGCGACGAATCTGGTCACCGTGGCGTCGGCCCTGGTCGCCGCCGCGTACGCCCGCCGGGAGACCCGGGGTTGCCACTGGCGGGAGGACCACCCGACGGCGGACGAGCGGTGGCTCGGCCACCTGGTCGCCGCGATCGGGGCGCAGGGCAGGTTGACGTCTCGGTGGGAGGCCGGCGAACGATGAGGGAAACGACGGAGCAGGCGCTGCGGGCGGGCGGACTCGACCCGGCCGAGGTACGACGGGTGCTCGTCACCGCGTTCGCCGAGGACCTCGGCCCGGACTTCCTGGACGTCACAAGCATCGCCACCATCCCGGCCACCCAGGCCGACACGGCCGACCTGGTCGCCCGCGCCGACGGGGTGGTCGCGGGGCTGGCCGTGGCGGCTGCGGCGTTCGAGCTGGTCGGCGAGGTGACCGGCTTCCCGGCCGACCCCGGCGGAATGTCGGGCGACGGCTCGCCAGGCGGTGCCGCTCCGGCCGACGGGGTGGCGGGCGGCGGCCGTGCCGTCGAGGTGTCGCTGGTGGCCCACGACGGGCAGCGGGTGGCCCGCGGCGACGTGCTGGCCACCGTGGCCGGGCCGACCCGGCTGTTGCTCACCGCCGAGCGCACGGCGCTGAACCTGCTCTGCCGGATGTCCGGGGTGGCCACCCACACCCGGGCCTGGGCGGACGCGCTGACCGGCACGAAGGCGACGGTGCTGGACACCCGCAAGACCACGCCGGGCCTGCGGGCGCTGGAGAAGTACGCGGTTCGGGCCGGCGGCGGCACGAACAAGCGGATGGGCCTGCACGACGTCGCCATGATCAAGGACAACCACAAGTTCGCGGCCGGCGGCGTCGCGGCGGCCTTCCGCCGGGTCCGGCAGACGTTCCCGGACGTGTCGGTGCAGGTGGAGGTGGACACGCTCGCCGAGGCGCTGGAGGCGGTCGGTGCCGGCGCGCGGTTCCTGCTGCTGGACAACATGACCCCGACGACGCTGCGCGAGGTCGTGGCCGCCGTGGGGGACCGGGCGGAGCTGGAGGCGACCGGCGGGCTGACCCTCGACGTGGCGGCGGAGTACGCGGCGACCGGCGTGGACTACCTGTCGGTGGGCGCGTTGACGCACTCCTCGCCGATCCTGGACATCGCGCTGGACCTGCGGGCACGGTGAGCCTTCCGGGCGGCCGGTCCGCGCCGCCCGTCCCGCCCGGCGGCGGGACCTCAGGTGTGCCGTGTCGCCCCGCCCGGCGTCTAGGCTGCGTGCGTGCTGCTCTGCATCGACATCGGAAACACAAACACCGTGCTGGCGACCTTCGACGGCGACAAGCTGGTGCACTCCTGGCGGATCAAGACCGATGCCCGGTCCACGGCGGACGAGCTCGGGCTGATGTTCCGGGGACTGCTGGCCGGTGACGCCGTGGAGATCACCGGGGTGGCCGCCTGCTCGACGGTGCCGGCCGCGCTCCGCTCGCTGCGGACGATGCTGGCCCGCTACTACGCCGACCTGCCCAGCGTCATCGTCGAACCGGGGGTGCGCACCGGCGTGCAACTGGCGATCGACAACCCGAAGGAGGTCGGCGCCGACCGGGTGGTGAACACGCTCGCCGCGTACACCCTGTTCGGCGGGCCGTCGATCGTGGTCGACTTCGGCACCACCACCAACTTCGACGTGATCAGCGGCCGGGGCGAGTTCCTCGGCGGCGCGTTCGCCCCGGGGATCGAGATCTCCTTCGACGCGCTCGCGGCCCGCGCCGCCCAGTTGCGCAAGGTGGAGGCGGCCAAGCCCCGGTCGGTGATCGGCAAGAACACCGTCGAGTGCCTCCAGTCGGGGCTCTACTTCGGCTTCGCCGGGCAGGTGGACCGGATCGTGGAGCGGATGACCGAGGAACTGGGCGAGGTGCGGGCGGTGATCGCCACGGGTGGGTTGGCGTCGGTGGTGATCGGCGAGTGCCGCAGCATCACCCACCACGAGCCGATGATCACCCTCATCGGCCTGCGCATGGTCTACGAACGCAACGTGTGAGGCGCGGGGAGGGGCTGCAAGGCGGAGCCCCTTGTCAACGCCTGCGGTAGAGGCATCCCTCTCACCCGTACCCGATGGGTCAGCGGCCCCCGTACCGAGGCCGGTGCCGAGGCCGACGAGCCGGGCGGGGGTGGGGTCGGTCATGGCGGGCAGGTTATCCCGTAACGGTCGCCGGGGCCCTTGAGTACGCTCGGGCCTGACCCCGCCGAAACTCCTTAGCTGAGGAAGCGTGCCGTGACCGAGCAGAACGCCGTGCCAGTCGACCCCGCCGACGACCTTCCGGAGCAGATGAAGGTCCGCCGGGAGAAGCGGGACCGGATGCTCGCCGAGGGCGTCGAGCCGTACCCCGTCGGATTCCCCCGGACCAGCACCCTGGCCGACGTCCGCGCGAAGTACGCCGACCTGCCCACCGACACCGCCACGGGCGACCGGGTCTCGGTCACCGGCCGGGTGATCTTCGTGCGCAACACCGGCAAGCTCTGCTTCGCGACGTTGCGTGACGGCGACGGTACCGAGCTCCAGGCGATGCTCTCCCTAGACCGGGTCGGCGCGGAGCGGCTGGACGACTGGAAGCGCCTCGTCGACCTGGGCGACCACGTCGGGGTCACCGGCGAGGTGATCACCAGCCGGCGCGGCGAGCTGTCGGTGCTGGCCGAGGTGTGGGCGGTCACCGCGAAGGCGCTGCGCCCGCTGCCGGTGGCGCACAAGCCGCTCAGCGAGGAGGCCCGGGTCCGCCAGCGTTACGTCGACCTGATCGTCCGCCCGCAGGCGCGGCAGATGGTGCGCACCCGGGCCGCGGCCGTACGCAGCCTGCGCGACTGCCTGCACGGGCAGGGTTTCGTCGAGGTGGAGACCCCGATGCTCCAGCTGCTGCACGGCGGCGCGGCGGCCCGCCCATTCGTGACCCACAGCAATGCCTTGAACACCGATCTGTATCTGCGAATCGCGCCGGAACTGTTTCTCAAGCGCGCCGTGGTCGGCGGCGTCGATCGGGTGTTCGAGATCAACCGTAACTTCCGTAATGAGGGTGTCGACTCTTCGCACTCGCCGGAGTTCGCGATGCTTGAGGCGTACCAGGCGTACGGCGACTACGACACGATGGCGTCGCTGACCCGTAATCTGGTGCAGCAGGCGGCGATCGCGGTCGCCGGGTCGACCGTGGTGGCGCACGCGGATGGCCGGGAGTTCGATCTGGGCGGCGAGTGGCGCTCCGTGACGCTCTTCGGGGTGCTTTCCGAGGCGCTCGGCGAAGAGGTCACCGTCCGCACCGAGCGGGCCCGTCTGGTGGAGTACGCGGACAAGGTCGGCCTCTCCGTCGACCCGAAGTGGGGCCCGGGCAAGCTCGCCGAGGAGCTGTTCGAGGAACTGGTCGTGCCGGGGCTTCAGGCGCCGACCTTCGTCCGGGACTATCCGGAGGAAACCAGCCCGCTGACCCGGGCGCACCGCAGCGAGCCGGGGCTGGCCGAGAAGTGGGACCTCTACGTCCTCGGGTTCGAGCTGGGCACCGCGTACTCCGAACTGGTCGACCCGGTCGTGCAGCGGGAACGCCTGGTCGCCCAGGCCCAGCTCGCGGCGCGTGGCGACGACGAGGCCATGCGGCTGGACGAGGACTTTCTCCGGGCGATGGAGTACGGAATGCCCCCGGCCGGCGGCATGGGAATGGGAATCGACCGGCTGCTGATGGCGCTGACGGGCCTGGGAATTCGGGAAACCATCCTCTTCCCCTTGGTCCGGCCGGAGTAGCCGCCGGCGGCCCCGGCAGGGGCAGATACCGCGTCCTATTGACGAGGTAAGCATCGGGCAGGTTATTGTGCTCTCAGTTAGCAGGAGCACCCTGCTCGAAAGGAATGTGCAACGTGGCCAAGCAGATCATTCACAAGCTGGTCGATGACCTGGACGGCGGGGACGCTGACGAGACCGTCAAGTTCGCCCTCGACGGCGTTCAGTACGAGATCGACCTCTCTAACGCGAACGCCGAGAAATTGCGTGACGTTTTCGCGCCCTATGTCGCTGCCGGCACCAAGGTGGGTCGGGGTGGCGTGGTGGTCGGCGGGCGGGCCGCGCGCGGCCGGGGCGGCGCGACCGCCGACCGCGAGCAGAACAAGGCGATCCGGGCATGGGCCAAGCGGGAGGGCAAGGAGATCTCGGACCGGGGGCGTATCCCTCAGGAGATCGTCGACGAGTTCCACGCCAAGCGCTGACCGCCGAGCCGATTCTGGGCTACCGCCCCCGTCGAAGGGTGCGGTAGGGCCCTAGATGGGACATCCCCGACACGGGCGACACCGACGCCGGACCGGAGCACGCCTCCGGGCCGGCGTCGCCGTGTCCCTGGCCCCTGTCGGCCTGGCCGCCCGCGAGGAGGCCATCGCCGAGGAGGCCGCCGCTGGGCGGCCGGTCCGGTCGAGCGCCGCCCCGGCAACGCCTTGGCGCCGTCCAGGGCACCCTTGGGCGCCGTCCCGGGTGCCGCCTCCTCGGGCGGGAAGAGCCGGTCCCGCCGAGGCGTTGTCCACAGACGGTGGAGAAGCCGTCCACAGCCTGTGGACGACCGGCTGCCGGCCTGGTGGTCGGTTGCGGGTGGCGCAGGGGCCCGTCAGGGGTCCGCAGGCCGGTCCCACCGCCCGTCCGAATTTCGCTCTGCGCGTACACGCGGAGCCCCCGGAACACGCCCTGAGCGCGGACGGTTGGTTAAAACGACGCGTACCGGACCCCCGCCGAGGACACACGACCTCAGCGGAGTCGGTCCGCGGCGATAGAGTAATGAGGCAAGGACGCCCGTCCCGGACGTCCGCGCACCGGCCCCGCCGAGATCTGACCATCAAGGCGCACGGCACGTGAGGAGCACGAGGGCATGTTCGAGCGGTTCACCGACCGAGCGCGACGGGTTGTCGTCCTGGCCCAAGAAGAGGCCCGGATGCTCAACCACAACTACATCGGTACGGAGCACATCCTGCTGGGCCTGATCCACGAGGGTGAGGGTGTCGCGGCGAAGGCCCTGGAGAGTCTGGGGATCTCGCTGGAGGGTGTGCGTCAGCAGGTCGAGGAAATCATCGGTCAGGGCCAGCAGGCGCCGAGCGGGCACATCCCGTTCACGCCGCGGGCGAAGAAGGTCCTGGAGCTGTCGCTGCGTGAGGCGCTGCAGCTCGGCCACAACTACATTGGTACGGAGCACATCCTGCTCGGCCTGATCCGCGAGGGCGAGGGCGTCGCCGCCCAGGTCCTGGTGAAGCTCGGCGCCGACCTCAACCGGGTCCGCCAGCAGGTGATCCAGCTGCTCTCCGGCTACCAGGGCAAGGAGCCGGCAGCGGCCGGGACGACGACGGGCGAGGCCGCGCCGTCGACCAGTCTGGTGCTGGACCAGTTCGGCCGGAACCTGACCCAGGCTGCCCGGGAGGGCAAGCTCGACCCGGTGATCGGGCGGGAGAAGGAAATCGAGCGGGTCATGCAGGTGCTGTCCCGCCGCACCAAGAACAACCCGGTGCTGATCGGCGAGCCCGGCGTCGGCAAGACCGCCGTGGTCGAGGGCCTGTCCCAGAAGATCATCAAGGGCGAGGTCCCGGAGACGCTGAAGGACAAGCAGCTCTACACCCTCGACCTGGGCGCGCTGGTCGCCGGTTCCCGTTACCGGGGCGACTTCGAGGAGCGCCTGAAGAAGGTGCTGAAGGAGATCCGCACCCGGGGCGACATCATCCTGTTCATCGACGAGATTCACACCCTCGTCGGCGCGGGCGCGGCGGAGGGCGCGATCGACGCGGCGTCGATCCTGAAGCCGATGCTGGCCCGTGGCGAGCTGCAGACCATCGGCGCCACCACGCTGGACGAGTACCGCAAGCACCTGGAGAAGGACGCCGCCCTGGAGCGGCGGTTCCAGCCGATCCAGGTGGGTGAGCCGTCCCTGGCGCACACGATCGAGATCCTGAAGGGCCTGCGGGACCGGTACGAGGCGCACCACCGCGTCTCGATCACCGACGCGGCTCTCGTGGCTGCCGCGACCCTGGCCGACCGGTACATCTCCGACCGCTTCCTGCCGGACAAGGCGATCGACCTGATCGACGAGGCGGGCGCGCGGATGCGCATCCGCCGGATGACCGCGCCGCCGGACCTGCGGGACTTCGACGAGCGCATCGCGCAGGTGCGTCGCGACAAGGAGTCCGCGATCGACGCGCAGGACTTCGAGCGCGCCGCGCAGCTCCGCGACAAGGAGAAGCAGCTGCTGGGCCAGAAGGCGCAGCGCGAGAAGGAGTGGAAGGCCGGCGACCTCGACGTCGTCAGCGAGGTCGACGACGAGCAGATCGCCGAGGTCCTGGGTAACTGGACCGGCATCCCGGTCTACAAGCTGACCGAGGAGGAGACCTCCCGCCTGCTGCGCATGGAGGACGAGCTGCACAAGCGCGTCATCGGCCAGGAGGACGCGGTCAAGGCCGTCTCGAAGGCCATCCGGCGTACCCGGGCCGGCCTGAAGGACCCGAAGCGCCCCTCCGGCTCGTTCATCTTCGCCGGCCCGTCCGGTGTGGGTAAGACCGAGCTGTCCAAGGCCCTCGCGGAGTTCCTGTTCGGCAGCGAGGACGCCCTGATCCAGCTCGACATGTCCGAGTTCCACGACCGGTACACGGTGTCCCGACTCGTCGGTGCCCCTCCCGGCTACGTCGGATACGACGAGGGCGGGCAGCTGACCGAAAAGGTGCGGCGTCGGCCGTTCTCGGTGGTCCTCTTCGACGAGATCGAGAAGGCCCACCCGGACGTGTTCAACACCCTGCTCCAGATCCTGGAGGACGGGCGGCTGACCGACGGTCAGGGCCGGATCGTGGACTTCAAGAACACGGTCATCATCCTGACCACGAACCTCGGCACCCGGGACGTCGCCAAGGCGGTTTCGCTGGGCTTCCAGGCGTCGGAGGATTCGGAGTCGAACTACGACCGGATGAAGCAGAAGGTCAACGACGAGCTGAAGCAGCATTTCCGGCCGGAGTTCCTGAACCGCATCGACGACACCATCGTGTTCCACCAGCTGCGGCAGGGCGAGATCCTGTCGATTGTGGACATCATGATCGCCCGGATCGAGACCCAGCTGCGCAACAAGGACATGGGCCTGGAGCTGACCGACAACGCCAAGAAGTACCTGGCGAAGAAGGGCTTCGACCCGGTCCTGGGCGCACGGCCGCTGCGGCGCACGATCCAGCGTGACATCGAGGACAACCTGTCCGAGCGGATCCTGTTCAACGAGTTGATTCCCGGTCAGATCGTCGTGGTCGACTGCGAGGGCGACCCGGAGGACATCGACAAGTCCAAGCTCGTGTTCCGCGGCTCGGACCGACCCGCCGAGGTCCCCGACGCCGTTCCCGCCGAGCTGGGCGGCACCGAGGCCGCCTGAGT
>NZ_SMKJ01000138.1:0-17344 GCF_004348615.1 Micromonospora sp. KC207 | reverse complement strand
CACACCGGCCGCCGCACGGTGACCCGATCGCCCATGTCCGGGCCAAGTGCCATCTCGGCCGCCAGCACCTCCGCCAGGCCGGGTCGAGCTGCGTCGGTACGCGCGGCGGGGCGGGGCCGTCAGACCTCGACGACCGTCGGCACGATCATGGGCCGGCGGCGGTACTTGTCGTTGACCCACCGGCCGACGGTGCGCCGGACGATCTGCTGGAGCTGGTGCGGATCGGTGATGCCGTCCGCGGCGGCCCGGTTCAGCGCCTCGGTGACCAGCGGGATGACGGGGTTGAACGCCGTCGGGTCCTCCGAGAAGCCCTTCGCCGAGACGGTGGGGCCGCCCACGACCTTGCCGGTGACCGAGTCGACCACCACGGTGGTGGCGATGAACCCGCCGTCGCCGAGGATCCGCCGCTCGGTGAGCAGGGACTCGCTGACGTCGCCCACGGCGAGGCCGTCGACGTAGACGTACCGGCTCTTCACGTGGCCGACCAGGCTGGCGCGGCCCTCGACGAGGTCGACCACGTCGCCGTCCTCGCAGAGCACCACCCGGTCCGGGGCGACCCCGGACTCGATGCCGAGGCGGGCGTGGGCCCGCAGGTGCCGCCACTCGCCGTGCACAGGCATCAGGTTGCTCGGGCGGGTCACGTTGAGCAGGTAGAGCAGCTCACCGGCGGGGGCGTGGCCGGAGACGTGGACCTTCGCCACGTCCTTGTGCACGACCACCGCGCCGGCCCGGGCCAGCCGGTTGATCACCCGGTAGACCGACGTCTCGTTGCCGGGCACCAGCGAGGACGCCAGCACCACCGTGTCGCCGGGGGCGATGGTGATGTGCCGATGGTCGCCGCTGGCCATCCGGCCGAGCGCGCTCATCGGCTCGCCCTGCGAACCGGTGGACATCAGCACGATCCGCTCGGGCGGCAGCGCCGTGGCCTCCTCGATGCTGATCACCAGGCCGGCGGGGATGTTGAGCAGGCCGAGGTCCCGGGCGATGCCCATGTTGCGGACCATCGAGCGGCCGATCAGTGCCACCTTGCGGCCGTGCTCGGCGGCCGAGTCGAAAACCTGCTGCACCCGGTGCACGTGCGAGGCGAACGACGCGACGATGATCCGGCCGCGCGCCTTCGCGAAGATCGAGTCGAGGACCGGCCCGATCTCCCGCTCCGGGGTGACGAAGCCGGGGATCTCCGCGTTCGTGGAGTCCGACAGCAGCAGGTCGACACCCTCCGCGCCGAGCCGGGCGAAGCCGGCCAGGTCGGTGATCCGCCCGTCCAGCGGAAGCTGGTCCATCTTGAAGTCGCCCGTGTGCAGCACCAGGCCGGCGGGGGTGCGGATGGCCACCGCGAGGGCGTCGGGGATCGAGTGGTTGACCGCGAAGAACTCGCACTCGAACGGCCCGAGCCGCTCCCGGCCACCCTCCCGCACGGTCAGCGTGTACGGCTGGATGCGCCGCTCGGCCAGCTTCGCCTCGACCAGGGCCAGGGTGAACTGCGAGCCGACCAGCGGAATGTCCGGTTTGTGGGCGAGCAGGTACGGCACCGCGCCGATGTGGTCCTCGTGGCCGTGGGTGAGCACGATCGCCTGCACGTCGGCGAGCCGGTCCAGGATCGGCCCGAAGTCGGGCAGGATCAGATCCACGCCCGGCTGCTCGACGTCGGGGAAGAGCACCCCGCAGTCGACGATCAGCAGCTTGCCGTCGTACTCGAAGACGGTCATGTTCCGACCGATGGCGCCGAGCCCGCCGAGCGGGATGATCCGCAGGCCACCCTCCGGCAGCGGCGGGGGCAGCTCCCCCTCGTTGTGCGCCTCGGTCACGCGTCCACCTCATTCTGCGACGCCGTCACTCGGCGTCCGTCGTGTCGTTCGGTCATCAGGAGAGCTCCAGACCCGCCGCCGCGCAGTCCGCGCGCAGCTGGGCGATCTCGTCGGGGGTGGCGTCCACCAGCGGGGGCCGCACCGGGCCGGCCGGCAGACCCATGGCCGCCAGGCCCGCCTTGACCAGGATGGTGCCCTGGGTACGGAAGATACCGGTGAACAGGGGCAGCAGCCGCCGGTGCAGCGCGAGTGCGGCAGCGGTGTCGCCCGCGTCGTGCAACTCGATCATCCGCTGGGTGAGCGCGCCGGTGAAGTGGGTCGAGGTGCCGACCACCCCGACGCAGCCGACCGCCAGCGCGGGCAGGACCAGGGAGTCCTCCCCGCTGTAGAAGGCGAGATCGGTGCGGCTCGTCACCCACGAGGTGGCGGCGAGGTCGCCCTTGGCGTCCTTGACCGCGACGATGCGGTCGTGCTCGGCGAGCTTGACCAGGGTCTCGGTCTCGATCGGCACCCCGCAGCGGTGCGGAATGTCGTAGAGCATGATCGGCAGCCCGCTGGCGTCCGCGACGGCGGTGAAATGCCGGACCAGCCCGCTCTGCGGCGGCTTGTTGTAGTACGGGGTCACCACCAGCAGGCCGTGTGCGCCGGCCTTCTCGGCCGCCGTCGCCAGCTCGATGGTGTGCCGGGTGTCGTTGGTGCCGACCCCGGCGACCACCCTGGCCCGGTCGCCGATCGCCTCCACCACGGCCCGGATCAGGCGTTCCTTCTCCGCGTCGGTGGTGGTGGGCGACTCACCGGTGGTCCCGTTGAGCACGAGCGCGTCGTTGCCCTGCTCGTCGACGAGGTGGTTCGCGAGGCGTACGGCGCCGTCGAGATCCAGGGAACCGTCGGAGGTGAACGGGGTCACCATGGCCGTGAGCACTCGGCCGAACGGGCGGGGCGCCGCCCGGTCGGCGGCAACAGGGTGGTCGTGCGTCATGTTCACAACCTAGCGGACGACCACCGGCGGGCCGGTGGGGAAGGGTTCAGGACAGCTCCGCGAGCGGACTGGCCGCCACCTCCGTGCCGTCGGGCAGCGTGGAGATGACGAAGTCGGCGAACACGTTGGGGGCGACCCGCTGGAGCTGGCGCAGGCACTCCACGGCCAGCTCGCGGATCTCCACGTCGGCGTGCTCGGTGGCCCGCATCGCGACGAAGTGCCGCCAGGCCCGGTAGTTGCCGGTGACCACGATCCGGGTCTCGGTGGCGTTGGGCAGCACCGCGCGGGCCGCCTGCCGGGCCTGCTTGCGGCGCAGCGTCGGGTTGGGCTCGTCGGCGAAGCGCTGCTCCAGGCCCTCCAGCAGCTGCGTGTACGCCCGCACGCTGGCGTCGGCGGCCTCGACGAACCGCTTGTGCAGCTCCGGGTCCTCGGCGATCACCCGGGGCTCGACCATCGCGGCGTCGCGTTCCGGGACGTACCGCTGGGAGAGCTGGGAGTACGAGAGGTGCCGGTGCCGGATCAGCTCGTGGGTGAACGAGCGGGACACCCCGGTGAAGTAGAAGCTCACCGAGCCGTGCTCCAGCACCGACAGGTGCCCGACCTGGAGGATGTGCGCCAGGTAGCCGGCGTTGGTGGCGGTGGCCGGGTTCGGCTTGGACCAGCTCTGGTAGCAGGCCCGGCCGGCGAACTCGGCGAGCGCCTGGCCGCCCTCGGCATCGGTGGACCACGGCACGTCCTCCGGGGCCTGAAACTGGGTCCACGCGACAAGCTTGACCTGGGGCTGCACCATCTCCGGCATTCCAGGGACTGTAGTGCCCGCCGGCGGCCCGCCCAAGCCGGGCTCGCACCCTGGGCAGCAGGTGTGTGACATATCGCGGAGCGAACGCCGTGGCCGAGCGGTCGCGGCCTGGGAACACGGGCCCGGCGATCGCGGCCCCTACGGAGCTGCCCGCACGGACGGGGCACGGACTGACGCGATCCCTGGGCGCACAGCCGGGGCAGCTCCAAAGGGGCCGCCGAGACCTCCCATCGGCCGGCGGCCTGGCACCCCGGAGCGCGGGCGACGGCGGGCGGCCGGGCGGGCGGCTCAGACGTAGAGGGAGGTGAAGGGGGCCCAGGGCAGGTTGCGGGACACCGAGAAGACCAGCCAGAGGGCCAGGAAGCCGCCGATCAGCTTCGAGCTGACCCGGGGCTCCGGTAGCCGCCAGCCGAACGCCTGCCGGCCCGCCCAGGCGACGAAGAGATACGTCAGGAAGGGCAATGCGAAGACGAAGAGGAAGTGGTGCCGGGCGGCGGCTGGCAGGTCGCCGTGCAGCACGTACCACAGCGCGCGGGTGCCGCCGCACCCCGGACAGTCCAGCCCGGTGGTGAGCTTCAGCAGGCAGGTGGGGGCGGCGTCGGGCTCGGCCCGGGTCGGGTCGCTGACCAGCGCGTACGCCACGCCGACGCCGACGCAGCCGAGCGCGGCCAGCGGCGCCGCCCAACGCGGCGACCGGGCGTGGACCCGCATGACGAAGCGGGTCAGCCGGTCCGGCTCCGCCATCGGGTACGCCCCCGGGGGCCACTCCCCGGGCGCGGACGTCTGCGGGTCAGGATGCGGGTGCGGGGCGGCCGGACCGTCGACGCTCGTCACGCGGCTCACGGTACACCCGCCACGCTCCTCAGCGCGGCGGCCAGCGGGACCGCGAGGTCGCCGGCGGCGGGCGGGGCGACCGCGCTCAGCCCCAGCCAGCCGGCCAGCCGGTGCAGCTCGGCGGCCAGGGCCACCGCCGTCTCCCCCGGGTCGGCGCCCGGCTCGACCCAGGCGGCCGGCACCAGCAGCACGCCGGCCTTGCGGTCGGCCTTCAGGTCGACCCGGGCGGTGAACCGCTCCCCCTGGAGAAACGGCAGCACGTAGTAGCCGTGCACCCGCTGCGCGGCCGGGACGTAGATCTCGATGCGGTAGCTGAGGCCGAACAGCCGCTCGGTGCGGCCCCGCTCCCACACCAGCGGGTCGAACGGGCTGACCAGCGTGTTGCCTCGCACCCAGCGGGGCAGCCGGGCGGTGGCGTGCAGGTACGCCGGCTGCCGCCAGCCCCGCACGGTCACCGGGATCAGCTCGCCCGCCTCGACCAGCTCGGCGACCGCCTGCCGGGCCCCGGTAACCGGGAGCCGGAAGTAGTCGCGCAGCTCCGGCTCGGCGGCCACCCCGAGCGACCGGGCGGCGATGCCGACCAGCGCCCGGTACGCCTCGGCGTCGGTCGGGGTGGGCGCGGCCAGCACGACCGGCGGCAGCACCCGCTCGGGCAGGTCGTAGCGGCGGGCGAACGAGGGGGTGCGGTCGGCCGCGGTGACCTCGCCGGCCCAGAACAGGAACTCCAGCGCCCGCTTGACGGTCGACCAGTTCCAGCCCCAGTTGCCGGTCTCCCGGGGCGCGTCGTGCTCGATCTCGGCCGCGGTGAGCGGGCCCCGGGCGGCCACCTCGTCGCGCACCCACGCCACCAGCTCGGGTTGCTCCTGGGCGATGCGGCGCATCCCGCCCCAGGCCGCGTCGCGCGCCTTGGCCATCCGCCAGCGCAGCGCCGGGTGCAGCCCCACCGGGACCAGCGACGCCTCGTGGCCCCAGTATTCGAACAGCTCCCGGGGGCGGCGGTAGGCCGCGGTGTCGAGCAGGGCCGTCGGGTACGGCCCGAGCCGGCTGTAAAGCGGCAGGTAGTGGGCGCGTTGCAGGACGTTGACCGAATCCATCTGGATCAGCCCGACCCGGTCGAGCACCCGGCGCAGGTGCCGGCGGGCGGGCACGTCGGTGGGCGGCGGGTCGGCGAAGCCCTGGGCGGCCAGGGCCACCCGGCGGGCCTGGGCGAGCGAGAGCGATTCCGGTGTGGCCATCGTCGGCACCCTAATCCAGGCGTACGACATCGGTGCGGCTGGCTGGACGTGACGCCCACCGGGGCATACAACGGACGCATGCTGATCATCCGCCCCGAGGAGCCGGGCGACGCCGAGGCGGTGGCCCGGGTGCACGTGCACGGCTGGCAGGACGGCTACGCCGGGATCATGCCGGCCGAGGTGCTGACCCGGCTCAACGTGGCGGCCTGGGCGCAGCGCCGCCGGGACCTGGGCACGGCCGACCCGGAGCACCCGTTCACCACCCTGCTCGCCGAGCGGGACGGTGCGGTCGTCGGGTTCACCACGTTCGGCCCGTACCGGAACAACCAGGACCGGGCCGACCTCGACCACACCCTCGGCGAGGTGATCGCCACGTACGTCGAGAAGGCGTACTGGGGGGACGGCACGAGCGGGCGGCTGCTGGCGGCGGCGAAGCGGCGGCTGGCCGGGCGGGGCTGGACCGCGTACCGGCTGTGGGTGCTACGGGACAACCGGCGGGCCCGGCGCTTCTACGAGCGGGCCGGGCTGTCACCGGACGGCGAGCGGACCACCTACCCCGTGCCGCTGGCCGGCGGCACGCCCCCGCTAGGGCTGGTCGAGCTGCGCTACGCCGGACGCCTCGACGGCTGACCCGACCGACGGCGCACGGGCAGGAACAGCAGCAGGGCCAGGCAGATCCAGACGTAGGTGTTGCTGCCGAGGAAGCCGTCGACACCGGTGAAGTCCTTCTCCCAGGCCCAGACGATCCGGCTGATCAGCAGGCCGTACCCGATCGCGGCGGCGGCCAGCAGGACGCGGCGCCGGCGGCTGCGCGCGGGGGCCGCCGTGGCGTTGTCGACCAGCAGGATCAGCCCCGGCAGCAGCCAGACCAGGTGGTGCACCCAGGTCACCGGGCTGACCAGGCACATCAGCGCGCCGGTCAGGGCCAGGCCGGTGGCCTCGTCGCCGGCCGCAGCGGCGGAGCGGGACCGCCACGCCCAGACGGTGACGGTGGCGAGCACCAGCGCCAGCCAGGCCGGGGTGCTGGGGTGTTCGGGGCCCAGCCGGGCGACCACGCCCTGCAACGACTGGTTCGACACGAACGCCAGCTCGCCGACCCGACCGGTGTTCCACAGCGCGGCGGTCCAGAACTCGCGGGACGCGTCCGGGAACAGCGCGGCGGCGGTCAGGGTCGCCCCGGCCGCCGCGCCGGCGGCGGTCAGGGCGGCCCGCCAGCGCCCGGTGACCAGCAGGTAGACGAGGAAGATCCCCGGGGTCAGCTTGATCGCGGTGGCCAGGCCGATGCCCACCCCCGCCCAGCGGCTGCCCGCCGGCAGCAGCCGCAGCAGGTCCACCGCGACGAGGAACAGCAGCAGCATGTTGACCTGGCCGAAGTTGACCGTCTCGCGCATCGGCTCGAACGCGGCGGCCAGGCAGAGCGCCACGGCGAGGGTGAACCAGCGGGTCCAGCCGCAGCGGCGGGCGACCGGATCGACCAGCCACCAGATCAGCACGGCGCTGACCACCACGGACGCGGCCACGCTCACCACGATCGCGGCTGGCCACGGCAGGACGGCCATCGGCAGCATGGCCAGGGCGGCGAACGGCGGGTAGGTGAAGCCGTACTGGGTGCCGGGCTTGAGAAAGTCGTAGATCTCTCCGCCGTCGTGCACCCAGAAGTTCAGCGCGCCGTAGTAGACCTTGAGGTCGAAGAAGCCGTGCCGCACGGCCGCCACCGACAGGAACGCGGTCACCGCGACGGCGAGCCCGGCCACGGCGGCGACCTGCCAGATCGTCCGTTTGGCACCCTGCGCCACCGTCGCTCCTCCCACCCTGCGTAGGCTTCCGTCCCATGGCTCTCGGGTACGTCCGCCCGGCGCGTCCGGAAGACGCCGGCGAGATCGCACGCATCCAGCTCGCGACCTGGCGGGTCGCGTATCGCCGGATTCTGCCCCGGCACGTGCTCGACAACCTGGACGAGGAGTATCTCGCCCGGCGGTGGAGCGCGGCGGTGCAGGAGCCGCCTTCGGGCGCGCACCGGGTGCTCGTCGCCGTCGAACAGGCCGAACAACTGTATCTGGTGGGATTTGCCGCGTCCGGTCCGGCCGACGCCGAGTCCCTCGCGCCGAACGAGCCGGCCGAGGCGCTGGGGACGGACGTGGTGGCGGTGACGGACCTGCTGGTCGAGCCGCGCTGGGGCCGGCGCGGGCACGGCAGCCGGCTGCTGGCCGCGAGCGTCGACCTGTGGCGGTCCGACGGCTTCGGCCGCGCGGTGGCGTGGGCCTTCGACGCCGACGCGGCGACCCGGAAGTTCCTCACCGGCGCGGGCTGGGAGCCCGACGGCGCGGCCCGGGCCCTCGACGTGGACGACATGCTGGTCAACCAGGTCCGGCTGCACGTGGCGGTGCCGGCAGACGACCCCGCGGGCGACGCCGGCGGCTGACCGCGCGGGCCGCCGGCTGCCGGGGTGCTGCCGGCCGATGGCTGGCTGGGTTGCCGGGAATGTCGGTGGTGTCGCCTACGGTGGCGGGATGAGCGTGTCGACGAGTCGTGACCGCGCGGCACCGGCCCCCGTCCGCCCGCAGGAGCGCCCGCTGCCGGAGCACCGGCTGGAGGAGCACCGGCTGGAGGAGCACCGGCTGGAGGAGCACCGGGTGGAGCTCACCGGCTACTGCTACCGCATGCTGGGCTCGGCCTTCGACGCCGAGGACGCCGTCCAGGAGACGCTGCTGCGCGCCTGGCGCGGGCTCGACGGCTTCGACGGCCGGTCCAGCGTGCGCACCTGGGTCTACCGGATCGCCACCAACGTGTGCCTGGACCTGCTGCGGGGACGGTCCCGCCGGGCGGTCCCGACCGACCTCGGCGAGCCGTCGGCCCCGGTGCTGGCGGCGCTGGGCGAGCCCCGACCCGGGGAGTGGGTCGGGCCGGCCCACGACGCCCGGGTGCTGCCCGCCGGCGGTGACCCGGCGGAGGTGGCGGTGACCCGGGACTCGGTGCGGCTGGCGTTCGTCGCGGCGTTGCAGCACCTGCCGCCCCGGCAGCGGGCGGTGCTCGTCCTGCGGGACGTGCTGCGCTGGCGGGCCGACGAAATCGCCGGGCTGCTCGACACCAGCGTGGCGGCGGTCAACAGCGCGTTGCAGCGGGCCCGCGCGACGCTGGCCGCCCGGGGCGTCGACGCCGACCCGCCGGCCGCCGCCCTCGACGCCGAGCACCGCGAGCTGCTCGACCGCTACGTGCGGGCCTTCGAACGGTACGACATCGACGCGCTGGTCGCGCTGCTGCGGGCCGACGCCGTGCAGAGCATGCCGCCGTACCGGATGTGGCTGCGCGGCGCGGGCGACATCG
This sequence comes from Micromonospora sp. KC207, assembly GCF_004348615.1. Lineage (NCBI taxonomy): Bacteria > Bacillati > Actinomycetota > Actinomycetes > Micromonosporales > Micromonosporaceae > Micromonospora > Micromonospora sp. KC207. The sequence continues at coordinate 8,365 of NZ_SMKJ01000138.1, read as the reverse complement.
GCCGCTGGATGACCGGGCCGGGTGCCGGCTGCCAGGGCTCGCGGCTGGTCCCGGTGGCGGCCAACGGCGGCCCGGGGTTCGCGCAGTACCGCCGGGATCCGGCGGGCGGGCACCGGCCGTTCTCGATCCAGCTCGTGGGCTGCTCCGGCGGCCGGATCGCCCGGCTGCACTTCTTCCTCGACCCGGGTCTGTTCCCGCTGTTCGGTCTGCCGGCCCGGCTGCCCTGAGCGGGGCCGGTGACTCCGGGAGGGGTGCGTCAGCAGGCCGGCGGGGTGACCAGTTCGGCGACCAGTTCGTCGTCCTCCAGCTCGCCGGTCGGGGCGAAGCCCAGGCGGGGATAGAGGCTGGCTGCGGCCGGGTTGTCCGGGTGGTACGACAGGCGCACAACGGTGCAGCCGGGCTGGGCGCGCAGCCACGTCGCCAGGGTAATCACCGTGGCCGCCCCGACCCCCCGGCCCTGCTCGGCGGCGTCGACGACCATGCCGCCGATCCAGCGGGAACCGTCGTCGTCGACGCCCCACATGACGTGTCCCACGACCGTGTCGTCGGCGCACACGGCCAGGGAGGTCCACACGTCGCCCCGCTCGCTGACCAGCAGGTAGCGGGCGGCCATCGGGTACACCCAGGCCCGCTGGTCGTCGCGGGGCGCCACGTCGGCGACGGCCCGCCAGTTGTCGTCGTCGACGGGGCGCAGGGTGACGTGCCGGCCGGTCCGGTCGCAAAGCCTCGAGTCGATCACCGGGGCAGCCTAGGTGCGCCGTGGCCGGCCGGCCACCGCTTTCCCGGGCCGGGGGGTGGCGCGCCGCGCGGCGCGCCGGCGCGGTGGCCGCGCCGCCCGTCAGTCGAGCAGCGGGTCCAGGCCGATGGTCAGGCCCGGACGGGTCCGCACCGCGCGCACGGCCAGCAGCACGCCCGGCATGAACGACGCCCGGTCGTACGAGTCGTGCCGGATGGTCAGCGTCTCGCCGGCCGTGCCGAACAGCACCTCCTGGTGGGCGACCAGGCCGGTGGCGCGAACGGCGTGCACGCGTACCCCGTCGATGTCGGCCCCCCGCGCGCCCGGCACCTCGTCCTTCGTGGCGTCCGGGGCCGGGCCGAGACCGGCCTCCGCGCGGGCCTGGGCGATCCGGCGGGCGGTGTGGGTGGCGGTGCCGCTGGGGGCGTCCAGCTTGCGCGGGTGGTGCTGCTCGATGATCTCGACGGACTCGAAGTGGCGGGCCGCCCGCGCCGCGAACTGCATCATCAGCACCGCGCCGATGCCGAAGTTCGGGGCGATCACCACGCCGACCTCCGGCCGGGCGGCCAGCCAGCCGCGCACCTGGTCGAGCCGCTGCCCGGTGAAGCCGGTGGTGCCCACCACGGCGTGGATGCCCTGGTCGACGCACCACCGCAGGTTGTCCATCACGGCGTCGGGGGTGGTGAAGTCGACGACGACGTCCGCGTCGGGACAGCGGGCGTCGCCCTGGTCGATCGCCGCCACCAGCTCCAGGTCGGGGGCGGCGTCGACCGCCCGGCACACCTCGACGCCCATCCGACCCCGGGCGCCCAGCACACCGACCCGGATCAGCCCCTGCGGGCCCGTCCCCTGCTCGTCAGTCACGGCCACAACCTATCCCAGCTCAGGCGGTGAAGTCGCGCTCGCCGAACGGGCCGACGACGGCCAGGGACATCGGCTGGGCCAGCAACTCGGCGGCGAGGGTGTTCACGTCGGCGACGGTCACCGCGTCGACGCGGGCCAGCAGCTCGTCCACCGGCATCAGATCGCCGTAGAGCAGCTCGCCCTTGGCCAGCCGGCTCATCCGGGAGCCGGTGTCCTCCAGGCCCAGCACGAACGAGCCCTTGCTCATCCCCTTGCCCCGGGCCACCTCGGCCTCGGTCAGCCCGTCGGCGGCCACCCGGCGCAGCTCCGCGCGGGTCAGCTCCAGCACCTCGTCGACCTTGCCCGGGGCGCAGCCGGCGTACACGGCGAACATGCCGCTGTCGGCGTACTGGCTGGCGTAGGAGTAGACCGAGTACGCCAGGCCGCGCCGCTCCCGGATCTCCTGGAACAGACGGCTGGACATGCCGCCGCCGAGGACGTTGTTGAGCACCCCGAGGGCGAAGCGCCGCTCGTCGACCCGGTCGATGCCGGGGCAGCCGAGGACGACGTGCGCCTGCTCCGTCTCCTTCGGCTCGACCAGGGTGGTCGCGGGCCGCACGCGTACCCTCGGGGTGGCCGCCCGGTGCGGGGCCGGCGCCGCCGGGTCGGTGTCCAGCGGGGTGCCCGCGAGGGCCTGGCGGACCAGCCTCACCACGACGGCATGGTCGAGGTTGCCGGCGGCGGCGACCACGATCTGCGGCGCGGTGTAGTGGCGGCGGTAGAAGCTCTGGATCTGCCGCCGGGCCATCGGGGTGACCGTCTCCTCCGTGCCGGAGATCAGCCGGCCGAGGGGGTGGTCGCCGTAGACGGCGCGGGCGAACAGGTCGTGCACCTCGTCGCCGGGCTCGTCGTCGTGCATGGCGATCTCTTCGAGGATGACGCCGCGCTCGGTCTCCACGTCGGCCGGCTCCAGCAGCGAGTCGGCGACCGCGTCGCACATGACGTCGATGGCCAGCGGCAGGTCCTCGTCCAGCACGCGGGCGTAGTAGCAGGTGTATTCCTTCGTGGTGAAGGCGTTCGTCTCGCCGCCCACCGCCTCGATCTCGGCGGAGATATCCAGGGCGGTGCGCTTGTGGGTGCCCTTGAAGAGCAGGTGCTCCAGGAAGTGCGCGGCCCCGGCCTGTGGGCCGGTCTCGTCGCGGGACCCGACGGAGACCCAGATGCCGAACGACACGCTGCGCATCGCGGGGATCGCCTCGGTGAGCACACGCAGCCCGCTGGGCAGCACGGTACGGCGTACCGTCCCGCCCAACGGGTCGTCACTCAGCGTGCGGGTGACCGCCCGGGCCGACCCACCGGCCCGAGCGGGCTGCGCCTCGGCGGCCTGCCGGACGGCCCCGGACGGCGCCACCCCCCGTCGACCCGCGGGGAAGGACGCGCGCTGGGCCCGACTCACGAAGACCTGCTCTCAGTTCGACGAGGGGTGGGTGGTGCGGTGGCGCCGGCCGCCCAGGTGCGGGCGGCCGGCGATGGGAACGTCAGCTGTGCCGGGTCCGGCGGCGCGGACGCTCGCCGCCGTCGCCACCCTCGCCGCCGCCCTGACCGCGCTCGCCGCCGCCCGGGCCACGACCGCCCCGGTCGCCGCGCTCGCGGTCCCCACGGTCACGCGGACCCCGGTCGCCGCCCCGGCCGGCCGGACGGTCGTCACCGGCGACCTCGCCGGTGGCGGCCGGCGCCTCGGCGCCCTCCGGGCGGACCTTGTCCAGGTAGATCTTGCCGCGGGCATCGATGTCCGCGATCTCCACCTCGACCTTGTCGCCGACGTTGAGGAAGTCCTCGACCTTCTCGACCCGCTTGCCGTCGCCCACCTTCGAGATGTGCAGCAGGCCGTCACGGCCCGGAAGCAGCGAGATGAACGCGCCGAACGCGGCGGTCTTGACCACCGTGCCGAGGAACCGCTCGCCCGCCTTGGGCAGGGTGGGGTTGGCGATGCCGTTGATCCGGTCCACCGCTGCCTGGGCCGACGGGCCGTTGGTCGCGCCGACGTAGATGGTGCCGTCGTCCTCGATGGAGATCTCGGCACCCGTCTCGTCCTGGATCGCGTTGATGGTCTGGCCCTTCGGGCCGATCACCATGCCGATCTTGTCGACCGGGATCTTCACGGTGGTGACCCGCGGCGCGTAGTCCGACATCGCGGCCGGGCCCTCGATCGCCGACTGCATCACGTCGAGAATGGTCTGCCGGGCCTCGTGCGCCTGCTGGAGCGCGGCGGCCAGCACGTCCGACGGGATGCCGTCGAGCTTGGTGTCGAGCTGGAGCGCGGTGACGAAGTCCCGGGTGCCGGCGACCTTGAAGTCCATGTCGCCGAACGCGTCCTCGGCGCCGAGGATGTCGGTCAGCGTCACGTACTGGGTCTTGCCGTCGACCTCGTCGGAGATGAGGCCCATGGCGATGCCGGCGACCGGCGCCTTCAGCGGCACACCCGCCGAGAGCAGGCCCAGGGTCGAGGCGCAGACCGAGCCCATCGAGGTGGAGCCGTTGGAGCCGAGCGCCTCCGAGACCTGCCGGATGGCGTACGGGAACTCCTCGCGCGCCGGCAGCACCGGGATCAGCGCCCGCTCGGCCAGCGCGCCGTGGCCGATCTCGCGCCGCTTCGGCGAGCCGACCCGGCCGGTCTCACCGGTCGAGTACGGCGGGAAGTTGTAGTTGTGCATGTAGCGCTTGGACTTCTCCGGGGAGAGGGTGTCCAGCGACTGCTCCATGCGCAGCATGTTGAGCGTGGTGACGCCCAGGATCTGGGTCTCGCCGCGCTCGAACAGCGCCGAGCCGTGCACCCGGGGCAGCACGCCGACCTCGGCGCTCAGCGGGCGGATGTCCCGGGGCCCCCGGCCGTCGATGCGGACCTGCTCGCGCAGCACCCGGTTACGGACCTCGGACTTCGTCAACGACCGGAAGGCGGCGGACAGCTCCTTCTCCCGGCCCTCGAAGCGACCACCCAGTTCCTCGGCGACCCGGGCCTTGATCCGGTCCAGGGCCCCCTCGCGGTCGGCCTTGCCGACGATCTTCAGGGCCTCGGCGACCTCGGCGCGGACCAGGCCGGCCACCGCGTCGTACGCGTCGGGCTGGTAGTCGAGGAAGACCGGGAACTCGGCGACCGGCTTGGCGGCCACCTCGGCCAGCTCGCTCTGCGCCCGGCACAGCTCGCGGATGGCCGGCTTGGCGGCCTCCAGGCCGCTGGCGACGACCTCCTCCGTCGGGGCCGGGGCGCCATCGGCGACCAGCTTGACGGTGTGCTCGGTGGCCTCGGCCTCGACCATCATGATCGCGACGTCGCCGTCGGCGAGGGCGCGGCCGGCCACGACCATGTCGAAGGTGGCCCGGGCCAGCTCCTCGTGGGTCGGGAAGGCCACCCACTGGCCGTCGACGTGCGCCATCCGGGTCGCCCCGATCGGGCCGGAGAACGGCAGGCCGGAGAGCTTGGTCGACATCGACGCGGCGTTGATCGCGACCACGTCGTACGGGTGCTGCGGGTCGAGCGCGAGGATCGTCTCGACGACCTGGACCTCGTTGCGCAGGCCCTTGACGAACGACGGGCGCAGGGGCCGGTCGATCAGGCGGCAGGTGAGGATCGCATCCTCGCTGGGGCGGCCCTCGCGGCGGAAGAACGAGCCGGGGATCCGGCCCGCGGCGTACATCCGCTCCTCGACGTCGACGGTGAGCGGGAAGAAGTCGAACTGCTCCTTCGGCTGCTTGCCGGCGGTGGTGGCGGACAGGACGACCGTCTCGCCGAGCTGGGCGACGACGGAGCCGGCGGCCTGGCGGGCCAGCCGGCCGGTGGAGAAGGTGATCTCGCGGGTGCCGAAGGACCCGTTGTCGATCACGGCGGTACGGGACTCGGTGCCGAGGTTGTGCTCGGTCATGGTGCGGCGGTGCTCCTTCGCATCGGGGGGCCCGCGACGCGGGGAGCTGCTCAGACGGCCGGTCTTCGATCGAAGCGCCCGGGGTGCCGGCGACTGCCGGGGCTCCCGGGGGCCACTACCGGAGACCGGTACGCTGACCGGCTCCCTGTCGGGTGGTCGCGCGGCCCCTGTTTTTTCAGGTGGTGCTGGACGCCGATGCCAAACGCCGAACGGGCGTTCAGGTGGTGGACGCCGAACGGGGGAGCGACCCGGATGGGCCGCTCCCCCGTGACGTCACCGGCGCAGGCCGAGCCGCTCGATGAGCGACCGGTAGCGGCTGATGTCCTTCTTCTGGACGTAGTTGAGCAGCCGACGGCGACGGCCGACCAGCAGCAGCAGCCCACGACGGCTGTGGTGGTCGTGCTTGTGCACCTTCAGGTGCTCGGTGAGCTCGGCGATCCGCTTGGTGAGGACCGCGACCTGCACCTCCGGTGAACCGGTGTCACCCTCGGCGGTCGCGTACTCCGCGCGGATCTTGGCCTTGGCTTCCTGGTCGAGCGCCATGTTCTCCCTGTTTCGTGGGTTGTTCGATGATGCCCGTCGGATCGGTCAGGGGACCGGAGACGGACCGGCTCCTCGCGCCCGCGGCGTCGTGCAGGCACGCGAGGCCCCACGTCGGTAAGCCGACGTCTCCGCCAGCCTACCAGCCCTCGGCGGAACCGCCCGCCAAGGCCGGAGCCGAGGCCCGATGTCGGCGCAGGCCGGGCCCCTTTTCCCCGGGGCCGGGGCCCTCCTGCCCGGGGCCGGGGCGCAATGTGGGCGACATGGGCGGGTCCGAGGCCGCCCGGCCGAAGCATCGGATCGGGGCCGCCCAGCCGCGGCGTCGGGTCAGGCGATTCCCAGAATCCGGCGAGCGAGCCCCACGTCCTGGTTCATCTGGGCGATCAGCGGCTCCACCCCGTCGAACCGCACCTGGCCGCGCAGGTGGGCGACGAAGTCCAGGGCCACCCGCTCGCCGTACAGGTCGCCGGAGAAGTCCAGCACGTGCGCCTCGACCCGCCGTTCCCGGCCGGAGAACGTCGGATTGGTCCCCACCGAGATCGCGGCGGGCAGCCGCTCGCGGCCCTCCTTGCGCAGCAGCCAGCCGGCGTAGACACCGTCGGCGGGCACCGCCGCGTGCGGGTGGCAGAGCAGATTCGCCGTGGGGAAGCCCAACTCCCGGCCGCGCTGGTCGCCCAGGACCACGACCCCCTCCAGGCGGTGCGGGCGACCGAGCGCGGCGGCGGCCGCGGCGACGTCGCCGGAGTCGACGCGGGCCCGGACGTACGTGGACGAGAAGACGGTGCTGTCCTCCGCGACCAGCGGCGCGTCCTCGACGGCGAAGCCGAACGTTCGGCCCAGCCTCTCCAGCAGCGCCACGTCGCCGGCCGCCCGGTGGCCGAACCGGAAGTTCTCCCCCACCACCACGAGGGTGGCGTGCAGGTGCTCGACCAGGATGTCGTGCACGAACGCCTCGGCGGGCAGCCGGGAAAACTCCGGGGTGAACGGCACCACGCAGAGCACGTCCACGCCCAGCGCCTCGACCAGCTCGGCCTTGCGGCCCAGCTCGGTGAGCACCGCCGGGTGCGACCCGGGGCGGACCACCTCGGCCGGGTGCGGGTCGAAGGTCACCACCACCGACCGCACCCCCAGCTCACGGGCCCGGGCCACGGTGTGCCCGATCGTCGCCTGGTGGCCCCTGTGCACGCCGTCGAAGACGCCGATGGTGACGACCGAACGGCCCCAACCATCAGGCGTGGCGTCGTACCCCCGCCACCGCTGCATGACGCTCCTCCCCTGTCGTTGCCTGCCGGCCTCGGCCGGTCGTACCCCGCCGGTCGCGGCCGACGTGCCTCCCCACCCCGCCGCTACGCCGGGGCGAGCACGATCTCCGCGCGGGCCCGGCCGTCCCGCTCGCTGACGATAGCGATCAGAGCGCCGTCGGGTCCGAAGACGGCGTACGGCCCGGCGATGCCGGCCGGATCGAGCGGGCCGCCGTGGGAGAGCACCTTCGCCTCGTCGGCGGTGGCCTCGCGGCGCGGGAAGAATCGGTCGGCCGCCGCGTCGAGGGGCAGGTTCACCACCTCGGGCGCGCGCCGCTCCAGCTCGTCGAGGGTCGCGGCCTCGCCGAGGGCGAAACCACCGACGGCCGTACGGCGCAGCGCGGTGAGGTGACCGCCGACGGAGAGCGCCAGGCCCGCGTCCCGGGCCAGTGCCCGGATGTACGTGCCGGACGAGCAGGTCACGTCGATGTCCACGTCCACCGAGCCGGGGGTGTCCCGACGGACGGCCAGCACGTCTAGGCGGCTGATGGTGACCCGGCGGGCGGGCAGGTCGACGCTCTCCCCCTCGCGCACCCGCTTGTACGCCCGCTCCCCGTTGATCTTGATCGCGCTGACCGCGCTCGGGACCTGGTCGATCTCGCCGGCCAAGGCGGCGAAGGCCGACCGGATCGCCTCGTCGGCGACCGCGTCGGCCGGCGTGGCGGCGATCACGTCCCCCTCGGCGTCGTCGGTGACGGTGGCCTGCCCGAACCGTACGGTGGCGGTGTAGCTCTTGCCGGCGCCGATGACGTACGTCAGCAACCGGGTGGCCCGGCCCACCCCGATCACCAGCACCCCCGTGGCCATCGGGTCGAGCGTGCCGCCGTGCCCGACCCGGCGGGTCCTGGCCAGGCGACGGATCCGCGCCACCACGTCGTGCGACGTCATGCCGCCGGGCTTGTCGACCACGATCAGACCGTCTGCGCTCACGACCGCCAAGCCTGCCAGACGGGGTCACGCCGTCCGTCACCGCACGGCACAATGCGTGTACCGCTACTCGCTCGTCCCTCAGGAGCCCCGTGAGC
>NZ_SMKJ01000137.1:0-17378 GCF_004348615.1 Micromonospora sp. KC207 | reverse complement strand
GGGATCATGACGGGGGCGGGGGTGGCGATCGTTACATGAAGAACATTCAGTTACCGGATGGTAAGCGTCCCGCGTCGAGATTGGAAGACGTCTATCAGCATGTCGCACGCCGGTTACCCGCGAGTATTGAGTCGGTCGGACGAGTTCGATAACCTTCGACTCCCTCCGGGCTGCTGGTGCCGGCCGCGCCCCGGTCCCGTTGTCGAGAATGGACGTCGGATGAGACCCACCCGCCTGCTCGCGCCCGTAGCGCTGCTGGCCGCCCTGCTAGCCCCGTCCGCGCCGGCCGTCGCCGCGCCCGCCCCCGCCGCCTCGGGCGGCTTCTCAGTGCTCACCTACAACGTCGCCGGCCTGCCCGAGCTGCTGTCGAGCGGCAACCCGGCGACAAACACCCGGCCCATCGGCGAGCGGGTCAACGCCTACGACATCGTGCACGTCCAGGAGGACTTCAACTACCACGCCGACCTGTACGCCACCGACCGGCACCCTTACCGCACGCCCACCAGCGGGGGAGTGCCCTTCGGCGACGGCCTCAACACGATGTCGACCTACCCGGTGTCGGACTTCGTCCGGGTGCGCTGGCAAGACTGCAACGGCACCGACTGCCTTACCCCGAAGGGCTTCAGCCGGTCGCGGATCCGGCTGGCCGAGGGGGTCTACGTGGACTTCTACAACGTGCACACCAACGCCGGCAGCGACGAGCCGAACCTCGCCGCCCGGCGGTCCAACGTCAGCCAGCTCTCCGCGTACATCCAGGCGAACTCCGCCGGCAACGCGGTGATCGTGGCCGGTGACCTCAACGTCCGCTACACCCGCACCGGCGACAACATCCGCGACCTGGTGGCCGCCAACGGCCTCACCGACGTGTGGGTGCAGCAGGAGCGCGGCGGGATGCCCCCGGCCGCCGGCAGTCCGGCGCTGACCTGCGACCCGGCGAACGTCACAAACGCCTGCGAGGTCGTCGACAAGATCCTCTACCGGGGTAACCGGCTGATCGACCTCGACTTCACCCGCTACCACAACGAGAACGCCTCGTTCCTGGACCCGGCCGGCGCGCCGCTGTCCGACCACTACCCGCACGCCGCCTGGTTCTCCTGGAGCCTCGCCGACGGGCTGCGGGCCAGCGACACCTGGGGCGGCCCGCACGGCACCCCCTTCACCGACCTCGACGCCGTCGGCCCCCGGGTCACCACCGTCTCGCTGCGCGCCGGCTCCCGGCTCGACCAGATCGGTGTAGGCCTCGCCGACGGCGCCACGCTCACCCACGGCGGCACGGGCGGCACCCCGGCCAGCCTGACTTTGGCCGACGGCGAGTACGTCGACCAGGTCACCCTCACCCAGGGCAAGAAGGACGGCCACACCCGGATCTTCTCGGCCCGGCTCACCACCAACCTCGGCCGCGTCCTGGCCGGGGGCACCCCGACCGCCGACGCGGTGACCTTCACCGCCCCGCCCGGCGGGCGGCTCGCCGGGTTCTTCGGCCGCGCCGGCAGCGAGGTCGACCAGCTCGGCGTCCTCTGGAGTGTCGGGGTCGGCGGCTAGTCTTCGAGGCGTGGCTGACCCCTCGACCTACCGTCCCGTACCCGGCACCATCCCCGAGGCTCCGGGGGTCTACCGGTTCCGCGACGGCACCGGCCGGGTGATCTACGTCGGCAAGGCGAAGAACCTGCGCAGCAGGCTCAACTCCTACTTCGCCGACCTGTGGGGGCTGCACCAGCGCACCCAGCAGATGGTCACCACGGCCGAGTCGGTCGACTGGGTCACCGTGGGCACCGAGGTCGAGGCCCTCCAGCTCGAATACACCTGGATCAAGCAGTACGACCCCCGGTTCAACGTCCGCTACCGCGACGACAAGTCGTACCCGTACCTCGCGGTCACCCTCGACGAGGAGTTCCCCCGGCTCCAGGTGATGCGGGGGGCCAAGCGCAAGGGCGTGCGCTACTTCGGGCCGTACTCGCACGCCTGGGCGATCCGCGAGACGCTCGACCTGCTGCTACGGGTCTTCCCGGCGCGCACCTGCTCGGCCGGCGTTTTCAAGCGGGCCGGGCAGGTCGGCCGCCCCTGCCTGCTGGGGTACATCGGCAAGTGCTCCGCCCCCTGCGTCGGCAGCGTCACCGCGCAGGAGCACCGGGGCATCGTCGACGGCTTCTGCGACTTCATGGCCGGGCGCACCGACACCATGGTCCGTCGGCTCGAACGCGAGATGACCGAGGCCAGCGAGGCGCTGGAGTTCGAGAAGGCTGCCCGGCTGCGCGACGACGTCGCGGCGCTGCGCCGGGCCATGGAGAAGCAGACCGTGGTGCTCGGTGACGGCACCGACGCCGACGTGGTCGCCTTCGCCGACGACCCTTTGGAGGCCGCCGTCCAGGTCTTCCACGTCCGCGACGGCCGGGTGCGTGGCCAGCGCGGCTGGGTGGTGGAGAAGACGGAGGAGCTGACCCCCGGCGACCTGGTGCACCACTTCTGCACCCAGGTCTACGGCGGCGAGCGGGGCGAGGCCGACGTGCCCCGCGAGCTGCTGGTGCCCGCTCTGCCCGCCGACGCCGACGCGCTCGCCGACTGGCTGACCGGCCGGCGGGGCAGCCGGGTGTCGCTGCGGGTGCCGCAGCGCGGCGACAAGCGGTCCCTGCTGGAGACGGTGGAGCGCAACGCGAAGGATGCTCTCGCCCGGCACAAGCTCAAACGCGGCAGCGACCTGACCATCCGGGGCAAGGCCCTCGACGAGATCAGCGACGCGCTGGGCATGCGCACCTCGCCGTTGCGCATCGAGTGCTTCGACGTCTCCCAGATCCAGGGCACCGACGTGGTGGCCAGCATGGTCGTCTTCGAGGACGGCCTGCCCCGCAAGAGCGAGTACCGCCGGTTCGTCGTCCGGGGCGCCACCGACGACCTGTCCGCCATGTCGGAGGTGCTGCGCCGCCGCTTCGCCCGCTACCTCGACGTCCGCGCCGAGACCGGCGAGCTGGGGGAGGAGACCGCCGCCGACCCGGACCGGCCGGGCATCGACCCGACGACGGGCCGGCCGCGCCGGTTCGCGTACCCGCCGCAGTTGGTCGTGGTCGACGGTGGCGCGCCGCAGGTCGCGGCGGCGGCCCAGGCGCTGGCCGAGCTGGGCATCGACGACGTGGCGCTGTGCGGTCTGGCCAAGCGGCTGGAGGAGGTGTGGCTGCCCGACGACGAGTTCCCGGTCATCCTGCCGCGCACCTCCGAGGGGCTCTACCTGCTGCAACGGGTGCGTGACGAGGCGCACCGGTTCGCCATCACCTTCCACCGGCAGCGCCGCTCCAAGCGGATGACGGAGTCGGCGCTGGACTCGGTGACCGGCCTCGGCGAGGTGCGGCGCAAGGCGCTGCTGCGCCACTTCGGCTCGCTCAAGCGGCTCGCGGCGGCGTCGGCCGAGGAGATCACGGAGGTGCCCGGCGTCGGCCGGCGCACCGCCGAGGCGATCACCGCCGCCCTCAACCCCGAGGCGGGTCCACGGCCCGCCGAGGCCGACGCGGCGGGAGACAGCGAGAACCCGAGGGAAAAATCGACGTGAGTCGATAGCGTCGAGGGTGCCCGCGTGTCCATGATGTGGCGGTATCGCTTTGGAAAACTCGCTTCCTGTCGCCTGGCGTGCGCGACAGGGCCGGTCCCGGGCGCAGGCCAGGGGAGGTGACCTCGGCGTACATCGGCGGCGACACGGTCACCCGCACCGCCTCCGGGACGTCGATGGCCAGCCCGCACGTCGCCGCTGGAAGCTGACCCTCTGACAGTGATGGTGTGGGAGCGGGTCACCCGGCTGGTGTGACTCACCCCCACCGGAACGAGGGTCAGCAGGGGCGCGGCGGAGCCGTCACCGGCCCGCCTCGCCGTCCCCGTCGCCCCAGCAGAGCCCGCCGATGCCGGCAGCGCTGTGGAAGCCGGGATGCCCGGTGACGTCCATGCAGACTTCGCCGTCGGGGCCGACCCGGCCGCAGAACACCGGCTCGACGTGGTTCCAGGCGTCGGCCCGGGACAGACCAGGGAATTGACGTACGACGAGAGGGCGGCCGGCTTCGCCAGCGCGTGCGCGATGGCGGCCCGGACCCGTTCGGACGCGTCGGCCCGTCGAGCATGGCCGCCAGGTCGTGGTGAAAGTCGGACTCGGACCACTGCGACGCCCTTAGCAACGACACCAGCACCCTGTTGCTCGAAGAGGACCGTCAGGTAGCCCGCTATAGACTCATGTTCGACCACCTTCGGGCCAAGGCGCTCGACCCTGACCAGTCTGCGGACCTCCTTGCGCGGATTGCTGCCGAGGTTCCGGACTGAGTCCAACCTTTGGAGGGCTACCGATGACCCCCTTGGATCCGGCGCAGATCTTTTGGCGGAAGAGCAGCCGAAGCGGTGCGAACGATTCGAACTGTGTCGAGGTGGCCGAACTCTTCGACGCGTTGGCGGTGCGGGACTCCAAGGACCCGGGTGGCCCTGCGCTCCTCTTCGACCGGGACGCCTGGTCGTCGTTCATCGTCGGCCTTCGCGGCTGATCCCTCGCCGAGTTGGTCGCCGCCCTGGTGCCGGCGGCATAACCCACACCCGGTTAGATGACCGGATGGCGGTTGAGCAGTTCGGCCAGCCAGTGGGTGTCGTCGGGTGCGGCGCGTTCCAGCCGCATCCGGCGTGTCCGCATCGGGGCGGCCCGCAGGCGCCGCAGCGCGCCGGTGGCCGTGTCGGCGCCGCGACCCGCCACCCGGAGAGACGAAACGGTCAGACCGAAACGGACAGCCGGGATCGAAATCCTCTGACGAATCGAAACCAAGACCGGCTACTGCCGGCCCCTCCACGACTTCCCATGAATACTTCGCACCGGCACAATCTGGAGATCTGTCGATGGCTTACCTGGCGTTTCTGGAAGACCTCCAACTGGCAACATGATTGGTTGTGATTGTGCGAGTGAGATCGAGCACGAAGATCGAGCACTGGACGATCTAACGATGCAGCAGTGCAGCGGCTCCGTCCGCCACCGCTCGGGACAGGTCTTCCAACTGGCACCGGGCCGTTTCGGAATTGTCAGCAAGTACCACGATGTCGACGCGCCCGGACGACGCGAGATGACCCACGTTGTGCACGAGCAAATCGCCGCGCCCGGTGGACGGATTCCAGAGCCTGTCTTCCAGCCGTTCGATCAGGACGTGGAATGGTATTGCGCGAAGCTGTGGATGCCGCAGGAAGCCGAAGGCGTACGGTAGCGGCCTGTGGTGGGGAAAGAGGCGGTCCAACATGGCTCCCAGCACCGAGCCACCGCTCCACCGGGCATTGCAGTCGACGACCCGGACGTCTGCGTCCGCAAAGGACCTGCCGGTGACGATGAAATCCAACGAGAGGCGTCCGACGTATCCCAGTCCTTGGAGAAGTGCCGCGACCGTCGAAGCGTGGCTGCGCAAGCGGTGCACGATCTCGTGTGGAAGTGTGCCGGCGACGCCGCCGCCGAACTGGGATCGTTCGGCGTCCGTGAAAACCTGGTCGATGACGCGGCCACAAATCGGTGCCGCTGCTTCCCCCGGCGCTATCCTGACCTCGATGCTGGGCGAGGCGAGTGTTTCCTCCCAGCTGGTCACCAGCACGGGTGAACCGTCTCGTATTCCCAGGCCGCGGTATACGTCGGCGGCCCAGGCGATGAGAGCCTGCCGGTTGAGTCGACGCAGAGTGTCGGTGGCGAAGACACGCATTCCCAGACCGCCAGCCGAATCTGGTATTCGTACGGCGAGCTTGGGCGAGACCCGGGAGATTTCCTGGACCACGGCCGGGAAATCGGCGAAGCGGCGCGTCACCCGCAGCCGGGGGATCGCCTCGGCGCCGAGCAGCTCCGCGGCTATGCTGAGGAACCAGGACTTGTCATTCGCCAACTGGCACAACCGGGGAGGCGGCCCGAGCACTGGCACCGATCGGTGCGCCGCACGGGACAGGCGCTCAGCGAGCCGCCACGCCGCCTCGGACGCGTGGTAGGGATGCAGATAGGCTCCACCGCGAGCGGCCTCGACCAGGGCGGCCGACGTGCGGCTGTCGTTCCAGACCGCCGTGCACAGATCCGTCTCGGAGTCGGGATGCAGCCATGCCGGGTCACCCAGCCGAAGACGTCCCGAGTAGTAATCGTCGAAACCGGATGGGGGCCGTGGCCGACAGACGATGATGTCGTCGTCTCCGGCGCGCAGCCGGGCTCTCAGTTGAAACCCGTCGGGGGACGGAATCTGATCCATGAGTCGGATCGCGCTGTAATCATCGAACAGGACGGCCCGACCGGCAGATTCCCACTTTCCGTGATCCTTCGCTGTTTCTTTCTGCGCGCGCAGCTCCACGTCGGTGTGGAGAATGTCCGCCGCCATCTGCCGGGCTTTGCGCCGTTGCTCCGGTGCCGGATCAGCCGGTTCCTGTCGCTGCGGATCTGGTCCTTCTCGGGATTGCGATGACCACATCTGATCCTCATCTCGCCCGATGCGTTGCACAAAAGGGGGCTTCTTCGCGTCCCGATCTACCCGTCTGGCACCGCCACATCGATGATAGATGAATCGTCGATGCCCGTGGGTGGCTCCGGCGTTCGACCGTCCCAGCCTCGTCGCTGCGGTCTACTGTTCCTCCGCCGGCTGCCGCACGTCGCCGCCGTCCGTCGTAAGCTGCACTGACCGACATCGACGCGCGAGTGACCAACCTCTGTACCTGGGCGAGAGGCTGACCACGTGAGAACACCAGCACGCACCAGGCCCGTCGTCGGTGTGCTTGCCTGTAGCAATCAAAGCGCCACCGGCACTACCTACTCTCAGGTCAACAGGACTGTCGTCAGCCAACTCGCTCGCCACGCTGGCGTTGCCGCTGTCCTGATCCCGGCCACCGAGCCGGACACGGCCGGCGCGGTCCTGTCCGTCCTCGACGGCCTGGTGCTGCCCGGTGGTCCTACCTTCCTGCACCCAGCCGGGTTCGATGCAGCCGCGCCGATTCAGCCGAGCCGCGAGTACGACCGTGCGCGCGATGCCGTCGCCAGCGCGCTGCTCGCCGCCGCCGTGCACCTGCCCGACCTGCCGGTGCTGGGCAGCTGTCGGGGCATGCAGGAAATCGCCGTGCACAGCGGCGGACAGCTGCGCGACACCGATCCCTCTGACAGTCACCGGCGACTAGCCGATGGAAGCGACGACAGGTGGGGGCCGGCCCACTCGATCACCCTCACACCTGGCGGCCTCCTGGCCGATCTGCCCGGTCTCCCACCCGGTGACCAGTTTCTGGTCAACTCCCAACACTCGCAGGTCGTGACCCGGTTGCCAGACACCGTCGACATCGAAGCGGTCGCACCCGACGGCGCAGTCGAAGCCATCACCGTCGACCGGCCACACCGATTCGTGCTCGGCGTCCAATGGCACTTTGAACAGCACACCGCCCGCAGCCCACTGGACTTGGCCGTCCTGGCCGAGTTCGGCCGGCGATGCCGGTCCCGACACACCGGCAGGCTCGCACGCTGACACGGTCTGCCGCCCGACGCGACGCCGTGCCACTTGACGATTTCCTCGACGACCTTGTCGGTGATGGCGGCAATGGTCCGCCACCCGCCGTGGAGACGGCAGCTCCACAGTGGCACCTGCGGGTCGTACGGGGAGCGTCGACGAGGATCGGCCGGCTGCCGGTGTCGTCTTGCGCCGGGGCTGCATCGAGGCGATAGCATGTGGGGGGCGTACGCATTCTCGGCTCCCCGAGCGCTGACGACGGTGGCGCGGGCTTCGCCGCCGGGACACGATGTGTTGGACTCGGAGTCGGCGTGAAGAGACAACGTGCACTTGCGCTGTATCTCAACGTCGCGCTGATTTTGGCGACGAGCCTGCTCGGTCTGACCGGCAACTATCTGACCAATTTGAGTGAACCGCCCACCTATCTGCGGTTTCTCCAGTCCGTGGCGATCCCGGCGTTCGTCGCCATCGTGGTGCTACTCGTCATCGGGCAGATCGTTCTCCATGTCGTGACGAATCCGAAGGCGAAACGCTCCGACTGGGATCCGCAGCGGCCGCCGTATCCCGGTCTGGAGCCCTACCGGGAGGAGGACTCCGCCGTCTTCTTCGGCCGGGACCAGCAGGTCTCGGACATCGTCCGGCGGATGCTCGCCGCCTCGGCAGATCCCCGGGAACGGCTGCTGGTGGTGGTTGGCGCATCCGGCAGCGGAAAGTCCTCGCTGGTGCAGGCGGGTGTCGTTCCGATGCTCAAGACGCGGCGATGGATCACCCTGCCCATGGTCAACCCGGGCAGCGCACCGGTGGGAAACCTGGCCAACGCCATCGCCGAGTCGCTCCCGGAGCCCGTCGCCACGCCGGTCATCGTCCGGGCGATGCGACAGAATCCGGCCAGAGCGGCGAACTACGTCGCCGAGATCCGTCGAGGACTGGGACGCCGGTTCGGCCACGTGCTCCTGGTGATCGACCAGTTGGAGGAGCTGTTCACGCTCGCCGGCGAGAGCGATCGGCAGCTCTTCCTCGAGGTCGTCGAGCGCCTGTTGCACGCCGACTCCCGGCTGTCGGTGATCGCCAGCATGCGCATCGAGTACCTGACGCAGTTCCTCGACAGCGACAAGGCGGCGCTGTTCCAGAATCCCGTCGCGGTCGGTGCCATCAAGACGGAGTACCTCACCACGATCATCGAGGAGCCGGCCCGGATCGCCGGCATGGCGTTCGAGCCGAAGGTTGTCAACCGGATTACCGCCGACGTCGGCACGACCGACGCGCTACCGCTGCTGGCGTACCTGCTGCAGGAACTCTTCTTCGAGGTCAGGCCGGGAGCCACGGTGAGCCTGAACGCCTACCTCGGCACCGGCGGGGTCGGTGGCGCACTCACCCGGCAGGCGGACCAGGCCGTCACCGAGCTACGCGGGGAAGGCGGCATCGCCCCGATCCTGACGACCCTCCTCCGGTTCGTCTCGCTCGACTCCGGCGAGGCGACCAGGCGGCCGGTGCGGCTGCGGGAGCTGAGCCCCGAGCAGCGCCGTATCGTCGCCGCGTTCGTGGACGCGAGGCTGCTGGTCAGCAAGATGCAGGACGGCGAACCGGTCGTCGAGGTGGCGCACGAGGCACTGTTCCGACTCTGGGCGCCGCTGCGGCAGGAGGTCGAGACGCGGGCCGAGCACCTACGTCGGCGCTCCGAGTTGGAGCGGTGGGCCGCCGACTGGCAGCACTCCGGGCGAAGCGACGACTACCTGCTGACCGGGCAGCGGCTGGTGCTGGCCGAGCAGTGGCTCGCCGGCCTGGAGGCACTCGGCCAGGCGAGCGACGTGGTCCGGGCCCTGATCCAGCAGTCGAAGCGCCGGGACATCGCCTTCCTGCGTCGCGTGTCGGAGAACATCGGCCGCTACGTCCTCGCCAACGCGGAGCGGTTTCCGGAACTGTCGATCCTGCTCTCGATCGCGGCGATCGCCGAGGCACCCGTCACGCCGCTGATCGGACGCGCCCTCATGTCCGCGCTCGCCTTCAGCCACCTGCGTCGGGTGCTCGCCGGACACACCGACACCGTTCGCTCGATCGCGTGGTCCCCGGACGGCCGCCTGATCGCCACCGGCTCCCGGGACAGGTCCGCCCGGGTGTGGGATCCGGACTCCGGCCGGACGATCGCCGAGTTCACCGGTCACGACGCCATGGTGGAGGCCATCGCATGGGCGCCCGACTCGCACCGGGTCGCCAGCGGTGCCCGGGACCGTACGGTGAAGCTGTGGCGGGTGGGCGCGGACGAGCTGCCGCCGACTCTCTACGGCGCCGGCGACATGATCCGCGGCGTGGCCTGGTCGCCGGACGGCGGGTACGTCGCCGCAGGCGCCCAGGATCACCGTATCCACGTGTGGCGGACGGACACGGGCGAACAGATCGCCACGCTGCGCGGGCACACCGGCGACGTCTACGGTCTTTCCTGGTCGCCGGAGGGCGCGCTGCTCGCCTCGGCCTCGCACGACCGCACCGCCATCGTCTGGGATCTCACCAGTGGCCAGCAGCAGACGGTGCTGCGGGGGCACACCGACTTCATCGAAGGCCTGGCGTGGTGCCCGGAAGGACAGCGGCTCGCCACAGCCTCCGGCGACCAGACGATCCGGATCTGGGATGTCGCCGACGGTCGCCAACTGCTGCTGATCCGCGGGCACACCGACTTCGTCTGGGATGTGTCCTGGTCGCCCGACGGTCGGTCGCTCGCCTCCGCCTCCAGCGACCGCACCGTACGGATCTGGGACGTCAGCGACGCCCGGGAGATCGCGGCACTACGCGGACACGAGGACGTTGTGTGGGGCGTGGCCTGGTCGCCCGACGGTACCGCGCTCGCCTCCGCCTCCAGCGACCACACCGCCCGCGTCTGGTCGATACTGCCGCGCGGCGCCGAACGACAGTCTTTCACCGGGCACACCGGCGGGCTTCGCGCAGCGGTGTGGGCGCCAGACGGGGCCCGGGTCGCGACCGCCTCGGATGACGGATCAGTCCGGGTCTGGAGCGTGGCGTCCGGAGCGGTCAGCACCTTCACCGGGCACACCGGCACGGTCTGGGGCGTGGCCTGGGCCCCCGACGGTCAACGCCTCGGCTCGTGCTCGAACGACGGCTCGGTGCAGCTTTGGCACACGGGTAGCGTCCAGCCGTACCTCCGGCTGGGCGAGGAGACGATCTGCGAGGGTCTCGTGTGGGCCCCGGACAACACGCGGATCGCCACGGCCTGTCGGGACGGCACGGCCTCGATCTGGAACGCCACGACCGGACGCCGGCTGCTGCAACTGCGCGGCCACACCGACTGGGTGGTACGTCTCGCGTGGTCGCCGAGTGGGCGCATGATCGCCACGACCTCCGACGACCGTACGGCCCGGGTCTGGGACAGCTCCACCGGTGAGGAGCTCGCCGTCCTCCGCGGACACCACAACTGGGTGGACGGCGTGGCCTGGTCGCCGGACGAACAGTCCGTCGTCACCTGCTCGGCCGACTGGACCTGCCGAATCTGGGAGCCCCGGACCGGTCGGCACGTCCGGACGCTCGAAGGCCACGAGGGGCGGGTACGGGCCGTCGCCTGGTCGCCGACCGGTGACCAGATCGCTACCGGCTCCTACGACCGCACCGTACGGGTATGGAGCGCGCAGGACGACGCGGAGCCGCAGGTCGTCGGCGTACACGTGGACCGGGTGACGTCGGTCGCGTGGTCGACCGACGGGCGGACGCTGCTCACCGCGTCACTGGACAAGTCGGCCCGGCTCTGGCCGGTCCAGCCCGACCTCGACGACCTGCGGAGCCGGGCCCGGCTCCGGGTGTTCCGGGAGTTGTCCGCAGACGAGCGGCAGTCGCACCTGCTTCCCATGCCGGACGACTCGTCCGCGCAGCACTGAGCCCTCAGCGCCGGCCGCGCTCGGTGTGCCGGGTCAGCCGCAGGACGGAGTCCAGCAGGACGGCGGCACCGCCGGGGGCACGGGTGTTGACCACCGGCACGGCGTAGCGATTCCCCTCGTGGAAGGGCTTGCCACCGAATACCGAGAACCCGGCCAGCGTGGCCGGGATGCCGACTCGGCGACCGAGGTCCGCGACCGTCTGGAGTTCGTCGGTCACCGGTGGGACCGGCAGTCCGGGAAACATCGCCCGGACCTGACGGTCGGTGTCGTGGCACATGATGATCGCGTCGGGGGCGGCTCCGTAGAGGAGGTTGACCGCGTTGCCGCCGTAGACGCGGTGCAGGGTCGCCGCCTGGCCCTCGACGACGACGAGTTCGTGCCCCGCGCTGGCCAGCCGGTGCACGGCATGCTGCACGGCCCCGGTGATGAAGTCCGCGAAGATGCGGTCGACCTGCACCACCGCGTCGGCGCCACACATGGCCGCGATCTGTCCGGTTGCCAGGAAGGCGCTGCGCATGCCCCTGGAGAGCGCCTCGCGGTGTACCGCCAGGGCGGTCGTCATCTTTCCGACGGCGCAGTCGGTGCCGGTCGTCAGCAGCACGGTCGCGTCGACCGACAGGTCGGCCGACAACGTCTCCCGAGGGCCGTCGACCCTGACGTCGACCAGCTCGACACCGGCGGCGACGGCCAACCGGACCAGCTCGGGATCGTCGTTCAGCCGGGCGTGCGTGCTGCAGATGACGTTGAGTCCGTGCCCGACCATGTCGACGGCGAAGGTCTTCAGCCGGGCGGGCACGACGGTGTTCGCGTCCATCGAGTTGACGCCGACCACCACGCTGCGGGCACCGGCCCGTCGGGCGGCGGCGAAATCCGGCACCACGGGCACCCCGAGCGGTCCGACGCCGAGGACCTCGCCGGCATCGGCACCGGCATGGCGAGTGTCGACCACGCAGGCGACCGTCCAGCGGGTACCGGTCAGGATCAGGCCGGATGCCGTTTTGGTGCCGGGCGCGCCCAGCCGACCATCGGTCCATACGGCGACGGGGTCCAGGGCGGAGGAGAGCGCTTCCATGCTCTCAGTGGGCGTGACCATGTTCTCAAACACCCTTTTCACTGGACGTTTGCTTCACCTTCGCGTCAGTAGCGGTCGATTCACGCCTGGCCTCGGCAGGGCGAAATGCCAGGCCTGACCTGGAACGCACACATCTTGCCTAGCTCCGCCCTGACCAGAACCGGCGCACTTCGCCCCGCGATCGTGTCTGGTTCACTCTCGCCCGACATCGGCGGACATCACGTCCATCGAGCCGGCCCCGGACGCCGTACGCCTCCACCATGACCGCACGGCGAGCCTATCCCTCCGACCTGTCCGACGCCCGCTGGGCCCTGATCGCACCCCGCCTGACAGCCTGGCGACAGGCCCGCACCGACGTCGGCGTCAGCGGCCGCGCACCCACCCACGACCTACGCGAAATCTTCAACGCCATCATCTACGTCAACCGCACCGGCATCGCCTGGCGCTATGCCCGGTCGGCGTATCGTCGGGGTCCCGAGTTTCGATATGGTTTGCCGAGCCGGCGGTGGGATGTGACGACGCAACTACGGATCTACACCGCTCGACCGGGGCGGCTCGACGCGTGGGTGCAGGCCTGGCGGACGCTCGTCGTGCCACTGCGCAGACGCTTCGGCTTCGAGATCTCAGGGTCCTGGGTCGACGCCGAGCGGCAGCAGCACATCTGGGTCGTGTCGCACCCCGGTCCGCAGTCGTTCGAGGCGGCCAACGCCGACTACTGGCGCTCGCCGGAGCGTATCGCGATGGGCCTGGACCCCCACGAGTACCTGCTCAGCGAGGAGATCCGCACGGTCGAACCGGTGCTCTGACGTCGGCCGGCCCGTCAGCTCCCCGGATAGCCGATCAGCCGCCTGGCCTCGGCGAGCAGGGGGGACCGCGTCAGCGGACGTCCGTCGAGTTCGGTGGCGGCCAGGATTCCGCTCAGCGATCCGGTCAGCCACACGCCGTCCGCGCGCGCCAGCTCCTCGGGGGTCACCAGTGCCTCGTCGCTGGCCAGGCCGAGCGCGGGCGCCTGCGTGATGAGCGCGCCCGCCGTCGTTCCAGCGATGATGCCCGACCAGCTCGGTACGGTGAACATGGTCGAGGACCGGATCCAGACCAGGTTGAAGCTGGGGCACTCCAGCGCGTAGCCGTCGGAGCTGAGCCAGAGCATCTCCTGGGCGCCCCGGTTGGCAGCCCACCGCTGGCTGGCGGTGTGCACGGCGTACGACAGGGACTTCACACCGCCCAGCAGCCACGGTGCGGTCGCACGTTCCTGGACCGGGAACCCGACGGTGCCCGTGACGAGACGGAGGCCGCGCTGCCGATTGATCGACGTCCAGTGTGGCACGGGCTCCACGGTGGTGAAGATGGTGGGGCGGCCGGTGCCGACCCGTCCCCGGGTGCACACCAGGCGTTGGACGGCCTCGACATCGCGGGGCCAGGCTGCCGCGACGTCGAGGACGAAGGTGCGCAGTGCGTCGAGTTCCGGAAGCGCCAGCTCTAGGCTCAGTGCCGACCGGTGCAACCGGTCCAGGTGGGCGGGTAGCAGGACGGGCTGTCCGGCGGCGAGGAGCCACGCCTCGAACACCCCGTCGCCGCGCAGCAATCCAGGGTCGTCGGCGTACACGATCGGTGTGTCCGCCTCGACCAGGCCGATGCCGTGGACTGCCACAAGTCGATCCACCGCCGAATACTCCTTCGCCGCGCCGCCAGGAGTGTGCGTGCAGCACTGCCACGTCCTCGATCGGAGCGCCGCCGGTGCTGGACGCGGCGCTCGGCCGCATCGCATCGCCGCCGGCCTATGGTATGACAGGTGCCCGTCACTTCGCGCTCGGCGGCGGTGATCGTCCACCCGACGGTGAACGTCACCGTGCGCCACAGCCGGTTCGTCTGCTCCAGGTGTTCAGGGAGTTCGTCTGTGGCTCCGGCGCCGTCGACCGCACGAGGATCTTGCGCCGGTACGTCGCGGGGAGCTGGGTGAGCGCCCCACCGGGAACACCGGGTGTCGGCGGGGCGAAGCTGGCATGCGGCGGGTTCCGAAGCGGCCACGGCGGTGCCGCAAGTTGGACAAAGCGGAAGCATGTCGGCCCGGTGCTGGCTACGCTGTCGCAGGAGGTGAGCCATCATGTTGGCAGACGCACCGGTGCAGGCGGCCATTCCAGCGAGCGACCTGGAACGGGCCAAGCGCTTCTATCGCGACACCCTCGGCCTGACCGTCTCGCGGGCAACCGAGGACGCCGTCCATTTCGAGTCTGGTGGAGCGCAGTTCTTCGTCTATCCCACCTCCAACGCCGGGCAGGCCCCGCACACGTTGGCGGCCTGGATAGTCGCCGACCTCGACGCCGAGATGGTGGACCTCCAAGGGCGTGGCGTGACGTTCGAAGAGTACGATCTCCCTGGTCTCAAGACGGTCAACGGCATTGCCGAGTTTGCGACGATGCGCGGTGCCTGGTTCAAAGACAGCGAAGGCAACATTCTCGGTGTGAGCCAGCCGCGCCAAGGGTGATCTGGCCGACGTTCACGACGCCGACGTGTCCCGCGAGTGGATCAGCAGGCTTGCCGACAGCGTCGAACGTGGCTGCTACCGGCGGGGGGACCTGTTGATCGCGGGTACGTGTTCGCCGAGGAGGTCGGCGTACACGTCGACGTCGATGGTGTCGTGGTGGCAGCGTTCGACGAGCCGGTCCACCCGGTCCGCGATCTCGTCCGGGTCGAGGTCGAGGCGTTCGCACAGGTCGCGGTGCGCTCCGACGAGTGGTTCGGTGATGTCTTCCGGCTCGGTGCGGGTGATGTGGTAGGCGTCGCGGAGGTGGCCGGACAACTCGTCCCAGACGAGGATGGCCTCCTCGACCAGGTCGAGCATGGCGGGGGTCGCTGGCCGGGCGGTCAGGATCTCGACCTCGGCGGCAAGGCTGTTGCCGGCGGCCTCCACGTCGGAGATCTGCCACCTGCTGCCGGTGGTGGCGTTCGACGCCTCCCGGATGGCGGCCCGGAAGTCGTCGAGCCCCGACTGGTCCGCGGCGTGGAGCATGCCGGCCTCGGCCAGCAACAGGGTGGCGAAGAGACGGTCACGTTCCGCGTATCCCGCCACCAGGTTCGTCAGCTGCCGTGGCGCCAGCCGCTGCGCTGCCTCAAGGTAGTGGGCGTGGTCGGGCTCGACCTCGACGGCGCCGGGTGGAGTCGCGGCGCCGGAGAAGGCGATACCCGCGTCGAACGCGGTCAACGCTGTCGCGACCGCGTGCGCGCAGAGGACGCCGTTGGCCGTTCCGCACTCGCAGTCGCCGATGAAGATCCCGTCGACGATGCCGATCCAGGGTTGGAAGGCGGCTTCGCGGTCGTGTACCACCGCCTGGACGCCACCGCCGACCGATTCCAGGTCACCGACGCTGCCGGCGGACAGCAGCCGCGCCGCTTCCTCACCCACTTCGGTGGGGATGGATTCGCCGAAAGCCTCAACGTCGATGCGGACCGCCATGGGCGTACATGCTACCGGCCGGGGCGTAGGCGGGCGGCGTCGAGCTTGGCCATAAAGGTCGGCCGCGCCGATGCTCGGTGCGCAACTCCTGACGGGCGAGGAACCCGCCCGGGTTCCGGGCGGGCAACTCGTGCTCGGCGTGACGGTGAACCGGCGGGCCCTGTGCGACGCCCGGCAGGTCAGGGGACGAGGTTGACCGTATGGCTGTCGCTGGGGATGTAGACCTCGCGGAGTCCGACGATCCGCGCGCCGGTCTGGCCGATGTTCTCGCAGAGGTTGAAGGCGCTCTGGGGGACGTAGATCGGGCCGTAGGGCCCGGTCCAGACGGCGCCGTCGGCGGCCTCGGCGTAGAAGTACGCGTAGCGGTTGTTGGTGTTGAGGACATAGGCCGAGGCGCCGTAGTCGATGGCCCACCAGCCGCGGGTTGCCCACGGCGAGCCGTAGCTGTTGCAGCCGGTGTCGTAGTACATGATGGCGACCCAGATCCGGGGGCCGTAGCTGTTGCGGAAGTGGAGCTGCATGGTCGTCAGTCCTCCACCGGCCAGGGCGCGCT
Source organism: Micromonospora sp. KC207 (assembly GCF_004348615.1). Taxonomy (NCBI): domain Bacteria; kingdom Bacillati; phylum Actinomycetota; class Actinomycetes; order Micromonosporales; family Micromonosporaceae; genus Micromonospora; species Micromonospora sp. KC207. The sequence goes on along the minus strand of NZ_SMKJ01000137.1, from coordinate 967 downwards.
ACGGCGGCTGAGTGGGGTGGTGTCGATGGTGGTGGTGCCCGGTTGGAGGCGGGCGCCGCGGGCGGACGTCGGGTCCGCTCCGGTGGCGGTGCCCCGCTCGGCGCGTACCGTGGTGTCGGTGGCGGCTGAGCCGCGGCGCAGCTGCCGGCGTCGGGCGTCGGCCGTGGGTGGGCGTCCGAAGTCGCCGGCGGGGTCTGGCGCGTCGGTGGGGGTGGCGTCCCCGCTCGGCGCGGCGGCGGCCGCGCCGGAGAGGGCCGCGCCGGTGGCGGCCAGGCCGAGCACGCCACCGATGCGCAGCATCAGGCGACGGGTGAACGGGCCGGCGCCGGGATCGGGCGGACCTGCGGGATGAGGTCGAGTCATGGAAGGGCCCCCTCTGGTCATGTCCGCAGTGGACGGAAGGTGGGGAGGTGGCGGCCGACCGGAACCAGCGTCGGGATCCGCGGCGTCGGAACCCAGAATATTCAAGAATTTCTCTGCGTGGTCACGTTCTGTCAGATACCGAACACCGCAATGTGGCCTGCCGGGGGCACGGCGCGAATCGGTCGCGCTCGGCCGGAGAGCGACCGTGGGCGGTGCGTGGTGCGTGACCTGGGCGGGCTCGGCTGTGCGCCGAGTCCCCTTCCAGTTCCATCCGTTCCTGGTCGTGGGCCGCTCAGTGTTTCGGCGTGGGCCGTCGTCCGTGAGTGTCGGGGGCGTCCGGGCGGGGCCTGTGCGTCGTGTCGTCAGCGCTGGACCGTCGCCGCGGCGGCGGGCGTCGACACCACCGCGGCGACGGCACCGACCAGCACCGCCATCACGCCGGCGGCGACGACCCGCGGCAACCACCTCCGCCGCCGCGATCGATGGAGACCTGCCAAAGCAACCCTCTCCGTTCGGCGATCATGCACTTGAGGCCCGCACAGAAGGAGCGCAAGGGGTGTACCGGGGGCCGCAAGTGCAAGATCGGCGGGAAGTGGGGTGGGGG
>NZ_SMKJ01000136.1:0-17409 GCF_004348615.1 Micromonospora sp. KC207 | reverse complement strand
TGCGGGACCACCCCGCCCCCGGCCAGTGGATGCCCCCCGGGACCGGGCTCATCGTGGAGCGCGAACGGGCGGTCCTCACCTACACCGGCGACGCCTACCACTGCGTCATCCGTCGGGAGCTCTACAACGCCGGCACCGAACCGGTCACCCGCTACCTCGTCCGGGTCGCCGTCGACCGGTACCCCAACGACCCGGGCCGGTCGAACCGGCACCACCGGGATCACCCGCTCACCTTCGCCGAGCTGCACCTGCGGGCGTACCGGGACGACGGTGGGCAGCCCGAGCCGATGCACTGGCGGGCCAAGCACGACCGGGACGCGTTCAAGGAGATCTGGCTGCTCTTCGAGAACGACGAGGGCCGGTTCCCGCTCTACCCCGGCGACCGGGTCACCATCGAGTACGCGTACCGGGTCGGCCGGGAGAAGTGGGGCCCCTGGTTCCAGCGCGCCGTACGCCTGCCCACCCGGCACCTGGAGGTGCGGCTGGACCTCCCCGCGGAGCTGGACCCCCAGGTCTGGGGGTTGGAGACCTCGCTCTCGGCGGAGGAGGGGCCGCTGCGCCGCCCGGTCGTCCGGCACGACCGCGCTGATCGGGCCGTCTTCGACTGGGCCACCGAGGACCCGCCGCTCAACGCCCGGTACCGGCTGCAATGGCGGTTCCGCAGCCGCCCGCCCGAATCCGCCCCTGGCGGCCCGGCCGGCGGCGTCCGGGCACGGGCCAGCGACCGGATGCGCGGACTCGGCATCGTCCAGCGCGGCGCGGACCTGCTCCGTCAGCCCAGCCGCCAGTTCGACCTGCCCGCCGAGGCGGGGGTCGCCCGGGAAGTGGTCGACCGGCTCGGTTCGGCGCTGGTCCGCCTCGACGAGCTGCATCCGTTCAGCAAGGGGGTCGGCATCGCGGCCACGCAACTCGGCCTCGCCTGGGCCGCCGCCGTCGTACGCCCGCCGGACCGGGCCGCCGAGCCGGTGGTGCTGCTCAACCCCCGGGTCGTCGACTCGTCCCCGGACACCGACGAGCAGTACGAGGGCTGCCTCTCCTTCTTCGACCACCGCGGGCTGGTGCCCCGGTCGCTGCGCATCGACGTGGAACACGCGCAGTGGGACGGCGGTCGCCTCATCACCTCGTTCGAGTTCGCCATGGCCCGTCTCGTGGCGCATGAGATCGACCACCTGGAGGGCCGCCTGTACGTCGACCGGATGACGCCCGGCGTGCCGCTGGTGCCCGTCGAGGAGTACCGCGAGACCGGCACCCCCTGGCGGTACTGAGCGCAGAGGTGGACCGGGTCGCGTGCCCCAGGGGGCGGGGGCACGCGACCCGGTCCTTTTCGGGGGGAGGAAAGCCTTCGCGGCCGGCCGGACGACGCGGCCGGACGACTGACCGGACGGCGCGGCCGGGAGGCGCTCGGTGCCGGTCGGTCTAGAGCTCGCCGAAGGTGTCGTACCGGATGTTCGGCGGCGGGACCTCGTCCTCGGCGAGGGCCCGCAGGGTCGACCGGACCATTCGGGCCGAGCCCGAGACGTAGCAGTCGTGGGTGGTCCACGGGCCGTAGCGGGTGATCACCTCGGAGATGTCGCCCCGTTCGCCGTAGAAGTCCGGGTCGTCGCAGCACGCCGGCGTCACCGAGAGCCAGGGGTGGGCCTCCACCAACTCGCGGAGCTGGGCCAGCCCGTACAGGTCGGCGGCGTGTCGGGCCCCGTAGAAGACGTGCACCCAACGGGTCCGGTTCCAGCCGGTCAGCTCTTCCACCAACGCCTTGACCGGGGCCAGCCCCACCCCGCCGGCGACGCAGAGCACGTCCCGCTCGGAGGAACGGTCCAGGACCATCGAGCCCATCGGCGCGGCGACGCGAAGGAGATCACCCGGTTTCGTGCGGCGGACCAGTGCCCCGGAGACCCAGCCCGCCCCCCGCGGCGTACGAACGTGGAACTCCAACACGTTGTCGTCGTTCGGCGCGTTCGCCACCGAGTACGTCCGCCACACCCGGGGCAGGTGGCGGGGCACCTCGACGCTGACGTACTGCCCGGCCCGCCACCGCAGCGGGTGCTGGAGGGCGCGCACGGTCAGCACGGCGGTGTCCCGCCCGTGCCGCTCGTGGGTCAACACCTCCGCGTGCCAGAACGGCGGGTTGTCGTCCGCCGCCGCCCCGGCCAGCATCCTTGCCGAGATGGCCCCGTACGCGTCCCGCCACGCCTGGTCGTACTCCAGGTTCCAGCCGTCGCCGGCAGTGCTACGCAGCGCGTCCAGCAACGCGACACCCATCGTCTCGTAGTGCGCCGCGTCGACGTGGTACTTCCGGTGGTCCCGGCCGAGGGAGCGCAGGTATTCGTCGAAGCTCTCCGGATCGTCCACCACCTGGGTGGCCGTGACGATCGCGTCCAGGACGCGGTCACCCTGGCCGGCCATCTCGACCGGGAAGAGCTGACGCAGCGCGGGGTCGAGGAGGAAGAGCCGGGCGTAGAAGTGACCGCTCAGCCGGTCCCGGTCCTCCTCGACCAGGGTCCAGCTCTCCTTCAGCAACCGCGCGACATGGTCCACGGGGGCGCTCCTCCTCCTGGCGGCGGATCGGGCTGACGGCGGATCGGGCACCCATAGAATGTCCACGGAGCGTGCCTGTCGATCGCACAGAATGTGCGATCAGCTCATACCGGCTCGTCGGCCGTGTCCGCACCGCGCGTCGGTCGGGCACAGTGGTGCGGTGACCGTTGAGGAGCTCACCCGCCCGGTGTCCCGCCGGGTCCTCGGCACGGAGACGCTGCTGGTGCTCGGGCTGTCGCTCGGGCAGTCGGCCGTCTACGCGCTCGTGTCGATCATCGCGAAGCTGACCGCCGACGGACCGCTGTCGAAGCAGACCGCCGCGCTGAACACCTCCCAGTCGGCCCGGCCCTGGCTCGACCTGACGTACCAGCTACTCGGCATCGTCTTCGCGCTGCTGCCGGTGCTGCTCGCCGTACACCTGTTGGCGCGCGACCCCGGAGATCCCGTCCGTACCCTCGGGGCGGACCTGCGTCGGCCCGGCGCCGACCTGGCCCGGGGTGCCGGCCTCGCGGCGCTCATCGGCCTGCCCGGCCTCGCCCTGTTCTGGGCCGCCGCCCAGCTCGGCGTCAACGCCACCCTCGTCCCCGCCGGCCTACCGGAGGTCTGGTGGGCCGTTCCGGTGTTGATCCTCGCCGCGGCGCAGAACGCCGTGCTGGAGGAGGTGATCGTCGTCGGCTACCTGGTCACCCGGCTCCGCCAGCTTCAGTGGCGGCTCGGCGCGGTGCTCGCGGCGAGTGCCGTACTGCGCGGCTCCTACCACCTCTACCAGGGCTTCGGCGCGTTCGTCGGCAACGCCGTGATGGGCGTCGTGTTCGGCCTCTTCTACCTTCGTACCAAGCGGGTGATGCCGCTGATCGTCGCGCACACCCTGCTCGACGTGGTCGCCTTCGTCGGTTACGCGCTCCTGCCGAGGTCCTGGTTCAACTGGCTCTGACCGGGGCCGAGGTCAGGGCCGGGGCGGTAGGCGGCGACCGCCCGGGCCGCCAGCCGTTCGGCGGCGGCCGAGTCGCCCGCCGCGGCGGCCAGCACCGCCGCCCCCGGCAGCAGCCGGGACGCCACCCGCAGCCCCAGCCACCCGCCGGCCTGCACGGTCAGCGGCGCGGCCAACCGCCAGGCCCCCTCCGCAGCCCGGGGCCACGGCGCCTTGGCCGGGTCGGTCGCCCCTTCCGTTGTCTCCGCCGTCGCCCCCTCCGCCGCGTCCGCCGTCGCCCTCCGCTCCGTTGCGGCCAGCGCCGCCCGGGCGCTCTGGGCATCCGGGTGCACCCGGATCAACACCAGCAGCTCCACCGCCCGGTCCGGGTCAGCCGGGTCCCGCCCGTAGGCCGCCGCCACGTGCAACACCAGGTTGGCCTGCGTCCACAGCACCACCGCAAGCTCCGCGACCGGCGCGAAGAGGCCCGCCAGCGCAGCGGCGGCCCCACCCGCCCCGGCCAGGCGGACGAACCGCCGGGTCGCGAGCCGCGCCAACCCGTCGGGCACCGCGTCGGGGTAGGCGGCGTGATGCCAGGAGACCCAGTCGCGGGCGCGCGGCCCGAGCGTCCGCACGGCGGCGAGGGCGAGCAGCTCTGGAGCGAAGCCCGGCTGGTCGAGCACCCGCACGGCCGTCGCCCGCAGGCCCCCATCGGAGGTACGCGCCGACGCCGCCCCCGGCACCCGTCCGCCTGCTCCGGCGTCCGCCGCCGGGCCCGGGGCCGGGTCGGTCGCCTGCGGCGCGGGCACAGGCCCGGGCGGGGTGGCGGTGGCTTCCTCCGGTTCTCCCTCTCCCGGCGTGGTTCGCTGCGGCTCGCCCTTCCTCGGTGAGGTCTTCCTCGGCGTGGCGGTCTTCCTGGCTGGCGTAGCTGTTTTCCTGGCTGGCATGACCCTGGCGGTTTGGTCGGTCTTGACGGCCTTGTCGGTCTTGTTTGCCTTGTCGGGCTCCGTCAGCTCCACGGGTTCGGTGGCCGGGGCGGCCTGCGCTGCCTGCTCGACCGGCGCCGCCTTGCGGGCGGGGGCTTTCCGGGGCGCCCGTGCCCGGGGTGCCCGCCTGACAGCGGTGCCGTCAGTCTCAGGCGTATCAGGAGTCTTCTCCTCAGCGGTGACGCTCGGATTGAATGTCTCGGCGGCGGTGCCGGTCTCGGGTGCCCCGGCGGGGACGCTCCCGGTGGCGGCCGCTTTCGCCTCGGCGGGCCCGGTCGGCACCTCCCCGGTGCCAAGGTATGCCTGGTCACGTCGTCGAGCCGTACCCCTCAACGGCTCGCGCGGCTCCGACGCGGCAGAATGGATCGGGGCCGCCTGGGCCGGGACCGGCTTGGAACCCGGCGGCGACGATGCCGGCTGGTCGGGTTCGGGCGGCTGGAAGATCACAGTGGGAGCCACCCCGCCTCGGCGCGGCCGGGGCCGCGCGGCTTCCGGAGCGGAATCCTCGGCCCGGGCCGGTGCGGGATCAGGATCGACCGGCGGCGTGAAGGTCGCCCTCGGGGAACGGCGCCGCCGCGCGTTCTCACCAGGCTGTCGGTGGGACGGGTCGCTCGGGGACTGCTCCTCCATGTCGATGGAGCCTAGCCCTGGTCCTCGTGCCGCACAGGGGGAAATACCTGGGTGGGACGCGCCCGCCCGTACCGCACCTGGCGGTCCTGTCTGGCCCGGCCAGCCGCGTTGCGATAGTCGCTTTGCCCCGGAAGGGTGCGGACCTGTATCCTCGGGCGCGGTGGTCTACGGGCCACCTGGGAGACTTCGCCTAGTCTGGTCTATGGCGCCGCACTGCTAATGCGGTTGGGGTCTTAAAGCCCCTCCCGGGTTCGAATCCCGGAGTCTCCGCGCGAAAGCCGGTGTGTAGACTGGCCGAGCAGCAAGCGCCCGTAGCTCAACGGATAGAGCATCTGACTACGGATCAGAAGGTTAGGGGTTCGAGTCCCTTCGGGCGCACTTCACGATCAAGGCCGTGACCAGCGGAAACGCGGGTCACGGCCTTGATCGCTTTCGCGGGTTGGGACGGATTATCCCAGTATTTGGAATCTGGTGCTCCGATGGTGCTCCGTTGTCGGTGTGCTGTTCCGGCGGGGTTTCGTGTCGGGGTGTGCTGACCAGGGCGTTTTGTGTGTCGGCTGGCCTGGATCATGGTCGGGATGCGGTGCGTCGGGGTGTGACTGCTGTCCACTGTGGTCGGCGTTGTGGATCTTGGGTGCTGAGGTTGATATCCGGATGGTTGGTCGCGGTTGACCTGGGCTGGCGCAGGGTGGCGAGCGGGGGTCGGGATGTCACCCAGGCGATCATCGGCGGTGACGATCGTGTGGTCCACGCATCTGATTTCCGCTCTTGCGACCGGCGCTGCGCGGGCCCGGGGTCAGACTCGGAGCACCAGCATGCTGAGTCAGCTTATGCGTTCGGCCGTGTTCTGCCCGGCGTCGCTGCCTGGGAACTTACCTTCCGGACGGGATCTCGCTTAATGGTTGGCCGGTGGCCCGAACCAAGGACCGAGGCTGGGCCGGAGGCGCTGCGACCGCCAGTACCTCGGTGGCGATTTGGCTGCGAGCGTCACCGTGCCGACGGAACAGGACCGGGATGTCGTCCTCTGGCGCGATCTCGGCCCGGTCGCCGGAGGTGAGCAATCGGACAGCCGTAACCGGACGGTTCTCCACCTGCGTCCAGTTGCCGTCGGCCCACCGCCACCACGTCGGTGGAGCCGAGTCCGGTCCCTCGCACACGACCGTGCTCAGGATGCTGTTGAGCCGGCCCTCCCGGTCCCACCAGCTGTCGCCCATCGAGGTCGAGCCCGGCCCGATCGTGAGGTCCAGCCGGGCGAGGCCGTGTCCCGTCCGCAGGATCCAGGCGTGCTCGTCCGGGCAGATCCCGTCGTCCGCCGGCTGGCTGATCAGAAATACCGGGCGGCCGTCCGCGTCGTGACCGCCGACCGCCCGGGAGCCGACGATGGAGGCGTGGCGGTGCACCTCCCGCGCCGGGCCGTCCGGTCCGACCAGGAAGATCGTGTCGTCGCCGGAGCCGTCGTCGGCTGACGGGAGCACGGTGCGGACCAGCACGGTCTCGCCGGCAGCTGCCATGATCTGGGTCGCGCGTGCGTCCGCGGGCAGCTTCAGGTCGAACGCCACCGGTTCAGCCGCCCCGGCGAGATCCAGGGTCCGGCCCTGGTTCCGCCCGTCGACGTACGCCACCCGGTCGTCGCCGATCGGCTCGACTCGGCTGCACCCGCACGGGATTCGGCGAAGGTCGCCACTCCGAGCGTCGATCGCCACGACCGACCCCAGCCCGTCGGCGTCGATCGACACGGCGCCGGCATAGGTACCCGACGCCGTCCAGAAGACGTTGCCCGCCTGTTGGAAGCCGCCGACGATGGGCCCTACCGTTCGGTCCCCGGCCCGGACGGTGATCTCGCCGGCCGAGATCCAGGCGAAGCGGTCCTCTGTCGGCGCGTCCAGCGACGGTGCCGGTGACACGTCCTGACAACCCGCGATGAAGCCCATCGTCAGGACTGCAGAACCAATGCCTCGCGACAAACGCACTTGTCACCTCCGTAGACCGGATTTGCTCAGATCGAATATATGGTCGGCTGTCAGTCCATCAGGGAAGCCGCCGTTCGGATTGCCGCCGGAGGAACGCGCAGTGGCCGTTCGTCCGATGTGGTTGGTGTGCGCCGTGCGGATAGCTTGTCCTTCCAAAGCCGTCGACCAGCGTGAGGATCTCGTGTGCCTCTGGTGTACGTGCATGGCATCGCCAACCGGCAGGACAGCAACGGATACGAGGCCAAGAGCGATTTACGTGACCGCCTGTTCCAGCAGTTCATTCTGCCGGTGATCGGTGATCCGCAGAAAGCTGAAATCCATTCACCGTATTGGGGTGGTGAGGCCGGAAAGCTCCGCTGGAACGGGTCGAGCTTCGCGTCCACGTTCGGTCCGGCGGGCCGGACACTCGGCGCGGAGGACGAACTCGGGCTGGCCCTGCAGGCGGCCGCCACCGAGGACTCCACCGACCCGGACCGGATCCTGCTCACCATCGCCCGGCGGGACCTGGCCGACGTGGTCGACGTGCTGTCCAGCGTCGGACCCGATCCCACCGAGGCGCTGGCCCGCGACCTCGCGGCGGCGGCCAGCACGCTGACCGCCTACGTCAAGCGGCGCGAGGCCGCGGTACCGGACGAACGCGACGGCGTCCGCTACCCGTGGCTGGTCGACGTCGACGACGACGTCGACCTGCTCGATCGCCTGCTCACCGAGGCCACGCCGCCGGGCCAGCGGCAGCGGTTCCTCGGGCCCGGCGACGTTGTCCGCGACTGGCTGTCCCAGGCCCGGCTGCGGCTGCGGCGCGGCGTCGCGGTCGTCCGCGGCGCGCCGGTGACCGCCACGGCCGGGCTGCTCCGGCTGCCGATTCCCGGGCTGATGGCCGACATGGTCGGCGACATCTTCGCTTACCTGGGGCAGCGTGGCCACGTCGGTGCGCCCGGCCCGATCATCGAACGCGTCATGGAGCGTCTCGACGCGGCCGCCCGCGAGCGCGCCCCGCACCGCAGGCTGACCGTGATCGCACACAGCCTCGGCGGCGTGATCGCCTACGATCTGCTGTCGCACTACCGGCCCGACCTCGTGGTCGACCATCTCGTCACGGTCGGCAGCCAGGTCGGTCTCTTCGCGGAGATGGGCCTCTTCCCGGCTGTCCACCACACCCTGCCCAGCGCCGCGCAGCCGCGGATCGACCCGCCACCCAACATCCGTCACTGGATCAACGTGATCGATCGCGCCGACCCTCTTGCCTTCCGGGCCGAGCCGATATTCCGCCGGGTGGTCGACTACCGCTACCCGTCCGGAGCGGCCTGGGCCCACGGAGCCTACCTGCGGCAGCCGTTCTTCCACGAGCGGCTTGCCGGCTGCCTGGCCAGGGCGATGCTATGACCACGCTGTACGACACGGGTCCCGCGGCCGAGGGGCAGCTACACGCGCTGGTGATCGGCGTCGACCACTACCCGTACTGCGGGCGGACCACCCGGCTGGAGCCGCCCTGGCGGGACTTCGCCCGGGCGGTGTCTCCGCTGAACTGCGCGGTTCCGTCGGCGCTCGCCGTCGTCGACTGGCTGCGCCGGCACCTGTCCGACCGGGTGCACCCGGTCGGCAGCATCGAACTGCTGCTCTCCGCGCAGCAGGAGCAGCAGGTCGAGGGGTGCGACGTCGAACGGGCCACCATGGCGAACGTGCAGACGGCGTTCGACCGCTGGTACGACCGCTGCGACCGGAACCCCGACGACGTGGCCCTGTTGTTCTTCTGCGGTCACGGGCTGCGCCTCGGCTCCGAGGACGTCCTGCTTCTCGAGGACTTCGGCGCCGACCGGCACAGGGTGTTCGACAACGCGATCGACTTTCGGGAGACCTACTACGGGATGCGCATGGCCAAGGCCGGGATCCAGTGCTTCCTGCTGGACGCCTGCCGCAACACCCCGGAGGACCTGGCCGGCCGAGCGAAGGCCTGCGCGACCGCTCTCAAGCACGCGTCGCCCAGCCTCGAGTCCCGCGACGCCCCGATCGTCTACTCGGCGCTGCAGGGCAGCCGCGCCCCGGCGCCGGACGGATCACCCACCCGGTTCACGGAGGCCGCCATCCAGGCCCTCGAGGGCGGGTCGGCGGACCACACCGTGCCGGGTTGGCCGGTCACCACCGACCTGCTCCACTTCGGCATCAACCGGCTGTTGGGCTGGGGCGAGAAGCCCGACGGCCGTCAGTTCGCGGCACACGGCGGCCAGGCTTTCGGCGGGACGATCCACGCCTTGGACGTCCCGATGGTGCCGTTCCGCTTCGGCTGCGACCCGCACGCCGCCCTGCCACACGCCTACCTGCACCTGGCCAACCCGGAGCGTAAGTTCGCGCGTCCACCGGCCGAGATCGTCTGGCGGGGCGCAGCGCCCGCAGACAGCTACTCGCTGCGGGCCGAGTTCGCGGCGCAGGGATACGCCGGGGAGCCGGCGACCGTGATGCTTCTGCCGCCGTACAAGGACTCCCTGCTCAAAGTGACGCCGGCATGATGGTGGAGCTCCGTTGGGAGCCGCCGGCTGCGACGGGTCACACCCCCGCCGTCATGGCGGTCGAGGTGATCGACAGCGGCCTGCGTGTCGTGGCACGGACCGCGCTGCCGGCCGGCTCACCCTTGCAGATCACCCTGGACGACGGCAGCTACCTTGTCCGGGGCTGGGCACCGGACGGTCAGCTGAGCGAGGCGGTCGCCGCCGACAGCTCGTCCGTCGTTCTGGAGTCCTCCTCGGCGGTGCCGTCACCGACGCCGGTCGAGGCGTACGCCGAGTGGGTCCAGCCATGGCACCGCCTTCGCGGAACGTGGCGGCCCGGCGCCGGGCTGTTCTCCGCCGGAGGCGGCCGCAACCTGGCCTTTCAGTTCGGCACCGCCGACGGGCCCACCGTCACCACCCTCACCACCGCAGGCCTGGGCATTCCCGACCTGATCGACGTCCCGGCCGACGGCGTGGCGCTGAGCCTGCTGTCCTACCTGGCTGCCGGTGACTTCCGCTCCGCCCGCACGCTCATCGACGCCTGCGGCAGCCTGTCGCCGTCCGACCTCACGCCCGCGACGGCGATCGCAACCGGCTACTTCCTGGCCCAGACCGGGAATTCGCGCCTGTCCAGTTGGGCGCGCGAGGCGACGAGGGTCCTGCCGGAGTCGGCCGACGCTGCCGTGCTCACCGCGTGGCATCATCTGCGGGCACCCGGAGCGAGCCTCGGCGAGGCCGAGCGCCACTTGATCCGCGCTCATCGGCTCGGCCTCCCGGCGGTCGCCGCCGGGATGGCGCTCCTCTCCGACGGGCTGGCTGCCGTCGGCCGCGGCCGGTCCTCGGCTGGTCGCCTCCTGGACGAGGTGCGGCTCATCCAGCGTGCCCTGCTCCCCGGCATTCTGACCAGCTACTGGTCCGTAACACCCAACAATTCGGTCCCGGCCCTGCGCCCCGCTCCGCGACGAGAGCCCGGCGGGCGCCCGTCACCACTGGCGGTGGCCGCACCCATGGCGACCGTCCCGGGAGCGATCGTCGCGACCAAGACCGGGTTTGTGGTTCCGTTCGACCGGTACCGCCGGCGGCGGCAAGTGGAGCCGCTGGTCGCACTGGACAGCACCGCACGACGGCTGCTCCCCTCGGCGACCCCGCGCCAGATCGCCGTGCTCCGGAAGACGTACCTGCGTGCCGTCAGCAGCGCCTCCGCGTCCGAGGCGGACGTCGCGACCTTCGTCGCGGACCAGGAGAGCCGGCACAGCTGGCCGGCCCCTGCGGGTACGACCAGCATCCCCCGCCTCGACCTGCGCGGCGTCCGCGCCGCCGGTTCCGCCGACCCGGTGGCCGTCCAGTGGGGGGACCCGGCCACCGACGTCTCCGTCGACTGCCGCCAGTCCGCCCTCGACCGGGTCGACATCGCCGTACGCGCCCACGGTGACGTCCTCGTCGAGATGCATGTGGCCGACGACCACGGCTGGCAGCGGTACCTCGTCACCAGTGGATGCCGAATCACCCTCACCGGCGTCACCGGCCGGCTCGACCTGGCCGTCGGCGAGGTCCGGGAACCCGCCACGCTCGACGCCGGCGACGCCGACATGGTCGCCCGCTCCGTGTCACGCGCCGACCGCCCGGGCCGGGACCGCTGGCGGGCCCTGCTCGGTGGGCTTTCCCACGACCATCTGATCGCGGTCGCCATCATGGAAGGTCTGGAGTGACCAGCATCGAGTTCGCCACCGGGCAGCCGGACCTCCCCGACCACGCCGCACTCACCGGGTCCGCGCAGGACTGGCTCAAGATCTGCGCGCGCACGCTCCGAGAATCGCCCGGTGAGCTGGGGCGGCTGCTCACCGACGATCATCCGTACGCCGAGATCTTCGCGGCCGGCACGAGCCGCTGGTACGACCGTGACCCCCGCAAGCCCGAGCGCACGGACGTCCCCGACCTCGGCAGCGCCCGCGCGATCCTCGCCGTCACCGAGGCGCTGGCCGAGCCGCGCCGGGCGACCGAGCTACTGGCGCCGGCTCTCGCGCACTGGCGGCGGGCGAACGTGCTACCGGACAACGCGGCGACGACGGTGCCGAAGGAGCTGTTCCAGGCCGGCGACCAGGCGCTGCGGGGCGTCCTGCAGCGGGCCGGGGAGATTGGCAGCGCCGCAGCCGGGCTCGCCGCGCTGCTCGCCATCCACCTCCACGGCGGTGAGATTAAGCGCGGCCGGCGCGTTGAGGTTCCGGTGCTGTTCGACCGCAACACCGAGGGCGGCCAGGCAATCCTGAGCCTCACCGTGGCCATGGATGGGCCGGCCGGGCTCTATCCGGATCCGACCCGCATGCTCTTCCTGGCCTCCGACGCCGGATTCCGGCACTCGCTCACCGCTGCCTGGCAGAGCAGCGAGCTGAGCGGCGCGGGCCTCTGCGTGCTCTGGGCGATCCAGATGCGCACCGAACCCTGCAACGACGTCGTCCGAAACTCGCTCGGCGCGGCCTTCGGCGCCGGGCTGGACGAGCTACGTCGGAGCACCGCCCGCTTGGGCTGGCTCCGGCTGCGCCGGCTGCACCCGCGCCGCGCCATCACCGGTGGCCTGGACGGGGACGGCCGGGTCACCGCGGTCGGTGGCCTGGACACCAAGTTCGCCGCCGCCGCACGGGACAAGCTCCGGGTGGTCGTTCCGCGTGTCCAGCAGGCCGAGGCGGACGGCCTGCGCGACCGGCACCCCGCGCTACGCCGAGGGTTGTACTACGCCAGCGACCTCGACGAGGTCCTGGCCCACGCCCGCTGGTTCGACGCCCGCCAGATGGCGCTGGCGGCAGCGCTGGTGCTCGTCCTCGTGCTCGGCGGGGTCATCGTGGATCGGATCAACCAGAACGAACTCGCCCGCAGCGAGCTCGCTACGCGGGCCGCCACCCTGACTACCCAAGCCACCCTACTCAAGCAGACCGACCCGCGTCTCGCTGGCCTGCTCGCCCTGGCCGCACACCGGATCTCCCCGGGTGCGGCGGGCAACGCCGACGCCCTGCGCGACATCCTGGCCACCAACGAGAACGTCATCCGTAGCTGGAAGGCCAGCCCTTCGGTGGTCGACACCGTCGCCGTCGACGTGAGCAGGTCACGCGTCTACACCTCCGGCGACGACGACGCCATCAAGGCCTGGGACCTGGAGACCAGCGCCGAGACCGGTCGGCTGGCGGGATCCACCGCCCGGCTGGTCATGAGCCCGTACGCCCCGGTGCTGGCCGCGACCGACAGCGACCGGATCCGTCTGTTCAACGTTGCCGGCGGCAAGCCCGAGCCGCTGGGTCAGCTGCCGGAGTACTTCTGCGCCCAGGACCAGAGCACGATCGTCGCCGCCGGCTTCGTCGACTCCGGTGCCACCGTCCTCGCCGCCTGGACCGACGGCGCGATCACCACCTGGGACACGATGACCAGGGAGGCCGGCGACTGCTGGCGGCTGCGGGACGCCGCCACCGACAAGCAGCTCGGCGACGTGCTCCCCGGCCGATTGGTGCTGGACGCCTCGGTGATGCCCTCGGAGGAGGCCTGGCGCGGCGCGGAGGACCGGCTCCTGATCCTGCTCAACCAGAACCGTATCCTCGACGTCGGCGCCCGCACGCACGAAATCAGCGTGGCCCTGGACGGCGACGAGCTGGTTGCCGACGCCACCCACGTCCGCGGCACCGCGGAACGGCTCGCGGTCGGCACCAGCGCCGGAGTCCTGCTCTGGGACCGGACCACCAAGCGGAACCTCGCCTTCCCGCTGGGCGGGCTCAGCTCAGCGGTCACCGGGCTGGACTTCCGGGACGACCGGCTGGTCATCGCGGGCCCGACCGGCGTAGCGGTGATTCCCGACTTCCTCACCTCGTCCGGCACCGGGCGATCCGCGGCCACGCCGCGCGGGGGCCCGGCGCGCACCGCGGCGGTCGGCAAGGACGACACGATCGTCGTCGGCGGCGCGGATGGCCGGATCGCCGTCCTGAACGACGACGGCGGCAACTTGACGCTGCCCGCCCTGGCGCCGGCCAACACCGCTGCCTACACCCCGGACGGTGCTCTTCTGCTCAACAACTGGAGCCAGGCCCGCTCCGGTGGCCTGTTCACCGTCCGTCCCACCGGCGAGCCCGACTGGTCGGGACCGACCGGCGTCACCTATCGACACGAGCGCGACTACAGTCGCTCCCGCAACTTCTACGTCAACGACACCGCCGTCTCGGCCACCCATGTGGCCGCGGTCGGGCAGATCGACAACGACACCGCCGCTGTCGTCGTGTGGCCGGCAGGCGGCGGCAGCGAGCCGCGCGATCTCGTCATCCCCACACCGGACGACGCCGTCCGCGAAGCCCAGTGGCAGATCGGCGTCCACGTCGCCTTTGCGCCGGCTGCGAACCTCATGGTGGCCCGTCACCTGTCTGGCCAGGTGGCGATCTGGGACACCACCACCTGGGCGAGGGCCGCACCGCTCGATCTGCGGCCTGGCAACACGAGCATGGCTGTCCACGGCACCCGTGGGGTGTTCACCGATGGCGGCGACGACCGGGGCGAGCTGGTCATGCTGGATCTGGTGACCCGCCAGGAACTTCACCGGATCCCCGGTCCCAACACGGTCCGTCTGAACTGGTCGGCCGACGGCACCCGCATCGTGTCGATGCGCGAATCCCGCCACCTTCAGCTGTACAACGGTGACCTGAACCCGATCGGCGCACCCTGGCAGCTGCCCGGCACCGGACTCGGTAGCGGTGTGGCGATCTCACCGGACGGCACCCGGGTCGCCGTCTCCCAGGAGTCCCGGGTCTACGTCTACGACCTGGTCACCCGGGAGCAGGTCATGCTGCCGCTGGTCGACCCGGACGGCAACGACGTGGTATCGCTGGAGTGGTCGCCGGACGGCGGGACGCTCCTCGGGCTCACCATCGTGCCCACGCGCGCGCTGAAGGAGCCGGGGCCGGTGCGGCGCTGGCTGGTCGCCGACCGGGAATGGTCGACCCAGATCTGCCGGTGGGCCGGCGGTGGTCTCAGCCGCGACGAGTGGCGCGAGCACGTCGGCGACGACATCACATACGTGGACCTCTGCCGAGGAGTGAAGTGACGAACCGTACGCTGGCCAGCGCGCTGGTGCCGCTGCTGCTGATCGCCTCGGCCTGCACCTCGTCCGCGCCCGAGCCGGAACCGACCCGGGTGGCCAGCTTCGGAGAGCCGGCGCTGGTGTTCCGCGTCGGGCAGACGCTGCACGTCTCGGACGGCGACGGCAACGTCAAGGAACTACTCATGATGGACTCCGACCCGGAGCAGGTGCTGTGGTCGCCGGACGGCGCACGACTGGCCTGGGCGAACACCCGCGAGGGCGAGTCGGGCAGCGACACCGTGTATGTGGCCGACGCGACCACCGGCGCGGTCCGGTCCCATCCATGCCCCTGCCGCGGACTGGGCTTCCTCGGCGACGACCTGGCCACGGTCAGCGCGGACGGCACCGGCCTGATCCTCATCTCGACCCAGGGGGACCTGTCCCGGGTCACCTTCCGAAAGCCGATCACCACCCGGAACACCGCCGAGGGGGCTGCCATGTCCGCACGGGTGGTGGCCGGCGGACGCGACCGGGTGGTCGTGCAAGTTCCGCTGGACGAGGCCAAGGCCGGCATCCGCGCGCAGTCGACGCTGATGTCGGTGGACCGGGCCGGTGGGGTAACGGAGCTGCTGCACAACCAGGAGGGCGCTGCCGTCTGGGAGGGCCTCGGCTCACCGACCGGCGACCGGATCGCCTGGCTTGACATGCCCAGCAGCGGCGCGTGCTGGCACAGTCAGCGCATCGTCGACCTGGGATACGCCGACGCCAGGCCGACCGACCCCGCGATGCCCACCGACGACCCGTTCCGCCGCGCGCACCTGCCCGCCCAACAGACCGTTCTCTCGTACTCCTGGGCCGGCGCCGGGGTGGTGCAGACCTTCGGCCCGGTCGGTGCCGGGTGCCAGGTCATGTATCCGTTCCGGCTGGTCTCCTACTACCGGCAGGGCAGCACCTGGACCCACCTCGCCACCGGACTGCTCGGCATCGCCTTTGGTGCTGACGGACGCACGGCGAGACTGGCACCGGCAGCCACGGAAGGGCCGATCGAGTCGCTGGACCCGGACGACACCCGCCGCTACGCCGGGCGTCTGGTGCTCTCCGTGCCCGGGGCCAGCGACCGGACGCTTGCCGAGAACGTCGAGTTCTTCGCCTTCACCCCGGCCCAGGCGGCCGCCGCCCGGATCACGCCAGCGAGCACCCCGCCCACCCCGGTCGCCGAGCCGGCCGGTACCGACGAACGCGGCGCGCAGCTCAGCGGGCCCCTCTACGACCTCGTTCTTAAGGTGTGGACGGCAGCCGGCTCTGGCGACCCGGCCGCGCTGAACGCGCTCTGCACGAACTGCGACGTGGCCACCCGGACCTGGCTGGCGAACGACGGCGGAGCGAAGGTGCGGCGCCTGCTGACGAGCCATCCGAGATTTCTGGACGACAAGCTCACCTATCCCGGCCTTGCGGTCGAGCCCTGCGCAGACGCCACCGGCGGTGGCGACACCACACCGAGCGTGCAGACCTGCACACCTGAGCACCTGGCGGACGTCGTCACGCTGAGCATCGAGCCCGAGGTCGATCTCGACTACCCGGCGTACGGCTACCGACAGCCTGCGGCCGAGTCCCTGGTATTCCGCCTTGAGGGCGGAAGCCCGGTCTGGGCCGGCCGCGCGTGACGCCGCTCGAGCCGGTCTCGTCACCCTACGGATCAAAAGGTTAGGGGTTCGAGTCCCTTCGGGCGCACTTCACGATCAAGGCCGTGACCAGCGGAAACGCGAGTCGCGGCCTTGATCGCTTTCGCGGGCTAGGACGGATTGTCCCAGTATTTGGAATATGGCGCTCCGATGGTGCTCCGTTGTCGGTGTGCTGGTTCGGCGGTGGTTCGTGCCGACTGGTGCTGACCAGTGCGTTTGCGTGCCGGCTGGTCTGGATCATGGCCGAGGGCCGGTCCGTCGGGGGCCAGCCATTGTCTACTGTGGTCGATCGGGTGGGTTTTGTCTGGCGAGGTGGGTGTCCGGTCAGTCGCCGTTGACCTGGGCTGGCGCAGGGTGACGCGCAGGGGTCGGGGTGTCATCCAGGCGATCATCGGCGGTGACGATCGCTTGGCCCCGGGCATCTGATTCCCGCCTTGTCGCTGGGCGGGGGAGTGTCAAGTTAACGGCTGATCTTGGTTGTTGAGGTGGTCAGTGGTTGACCGGGGTGAGCCGGCCCTCGAAGGCGATCTGGAAGGCGTTCAATGGGGCTTTCCAGCGCATGGTCCACCGCCGGCGGCCGGTGCCGGTCGGGTCGAGGCTCATCAACGCCATGTAGACGCACTTGAGCGCAGCTTGCTCGTTTGGGAAGTGACCGCGGGCCCGGACGGCCTTGCGGATGCGGGCGTTCACGCTCTCGATCGCGTTGGTGGAGCAGATGACCTTGCGGATCTCCACGTCGAAGGCCAGGAAGGGCACGAACTCCGCCCAGGCGCTCTCCCACAGCCTCACGATCGCCGGATACTTGCGGCCCCACGCCTCGGCGAACTCCAGGAACCGCTCGGTCGCGGCGTCCTCGGTCGGCGCGGTGTAGACCGGCTTGAGTGCCTTGGCGATCTTGTCCCAGTCCTGCCTCGCGGCGTAGCGAAACGAGTTGCGCAGCAGGTGGACCCGTCAAAGAACAACCTGTCGATTCTCGGTCTCCTGGTCTGCTGCCGATGGCTGCACAGAGGCAAGGAGGTCGGTGGGGGTGGCGTGTCGGTATTCAGCGGGGGTGATGGTGATGCGCCGGTTGTCGAGGATGGGTAGGACGTCGTTGATGGCGTTCCAGAGGGTGCTGCGGGAGACGTCGAACAGGTCGGCGAGGGTGTCGAGGCCGCAGACTCGTC
>NZ_SMKJ01000135.1:0-17422 GCF_004348615.1 Micromonospora sp. KC207 | reverse complement strand
GGCTAGAGGAGCAGGTATCCGAGCGGCCCCTCGGTGATCTGCCCTTCGCAGTTGGAGGCCGCGGAGTCGAAGTGCTCCCCGTTGCCGCGCACCACGCACCGGTAGACGAGCTGGTGGGGTGCGGCCGGCGGTGAGCCGTAGGCGTAGCCGATCAACCCGAGAAAGGTGCGTCCCTCGCAGGTGGCGGCCTGGGAGGTGAACCTGTCGCTGCCCACCTGGCACTGGTAGAGGGGGTGCGTGCCGGCGACCTGGCTGGTGTGCACCTTTCCGAGGCTGCCCTCGGCCTGGTAGCCGCTGCCGGGGTGGGTGGTGGAGCTGACGTGGTCCCGACCGGACCAGTACCGAATGAGCGTGGCGGTGCCGGGTGCCGGTGGTGCCGAGCCGGTGTACAGCAGGCGGTTCGGCGAGCCCGTGCCCGGGTTGGTGATCTTGTTGGGGGTCGAGGCGCCGAAGAGGGCACCGGCCACCTGGGCCGGGGTCAACCCGGAGTTCCCGGCGAGGACCAGCGCGGCGGCGCCCGCGACGTGCGGGGCGGCCATCGACGTGCCGCTGAGCGTGGCGGTGGCGGTGTCGCTCGCGTTGGACGCCGAGACGATGCCGTCCCCGGGGGCGAAGATGTCGGTGCAGGTGCCCCAGTTCGAGAACGACGCGCGGGCGTCCGTCGTGGTGCTGGCGTTCACGGTGATCGCCTCGGCGACCCGGGCCGGGCTGAAGCCGCACGCGTCGCCGTTGCTGTTGCCGGAGGAGATGGAGTAGACGATGCCGTCGGCGATGGAGTTGCGCACCGCGTCCTCGAGGGCGCTCTGCGCGCCGGTGGCACCGAGGCTCATGTTGGCGACGGCCGGCACGCCGGCGGCGTGGTGACCGGTCACCCAGTCGACGCCGGCGGTGACGCCGGCCAGGGTGCCGCTGCCGCTGCAACCCAGCACCTTGACCGCGACCAGGGAAACCCCCTTGGCCACGCCGTACTGGGAGCCGCCGATGGTGCCCGCGACGTGGGTGCCGTGGCCGTTGCTGGAGCAGTCCGAGTCGCGGCCGTCGCCGGTGGTGTTGGTGCCCCAGGTGGCTCTGCCGCCGAAGGTGGTGTGCGTGGTCCGGATACCGGTGTCGATCACGTACGCGCGCACGGTCGACGCCGTCGTCGGGTACGAGTAGCTGGCGTCCAGCGGCAGGTCGCGCTGGTCGATCCGGTCCAGGCCCCAGGACGGCGGGCTGGGCTGGGTGTCGAGCCCACGGACGACCCGGTTCTGCTCGACGTACGACACGTCGGCCTCGGCCGCCAGTCGTCGTGCGGCTGTCCGGGTCATCGTGCCGGCGAAGCCGCGCAGCGCGTGCTCGTAGGTGTGCTCCACCTCGACGTCGTACTTCGCGGCCAGCCGCCCGGTCAGCGCGGCGGTGCCCGCGCGATTGTCGTCGGTGGCCGGGTGGTCGTCGAACACGACGAGGTAACTACCGGCGACCGCGTCAGGATCCCCGGCTCCTCGCACTTGTCCCGCAGCAGTTGCCGGCGATGCAATTCCCGTTGCCATGACGGTTGTCGCGGCAGCAATCGCGATCAGGGTGGCCGCATTCCGTCGACGTACTCGACTGTGATCCATGCTCGTGGATGATTCAGTCTTGATTTGCCAGTGTCAATGCATTGACTCTCGTTACCGACTCAAGTACTGAGGCGTCGGAGTTCACCCCCACCGAACTACACGCGAAATCCGCCATATGCAAACCTGTCCAGAATGTCGCGCGCAATTGTGGGGCCCGTGGCGTCGCGTCGGGCGGCGCCTCCCCGGCTGTGAAATGGTGGTTCCGGTCCCGCCGCCGGGCACGATGGCCGACCGGGTCGGCTCGTCATCCGCCGGCGGGGGCGCGGCTCGCCGGCTTGCTATCTGTCGGCGGCTATCACTGGATCGGGCGCGGGCGCCGCCGTGCCGTCGATCGCCGACGGCCGGACGGCTGATGGTCCGCCCGGAGCTGGGCATCCCGCGTCGCGTCGCCGGTCGCGTCGCCACGCGAGCGTTCCCGCGCCACCCGGGGCCTGAGCACCCTCGGCGCGGTCCGGTACGCCCGGCTCTGGGTGCGGCACACCAACGTCCTGCCCAACTCGCACGTCACGTTCCTGGCCATGGCCGACGCCGCCGACGGCGGCAAGGACCTGCGGATGGGCGGGCAGAACGGCGCGGCACGCCCACCCACGACATCGACGGGCAATGGCTCAAGCGCACGTGGCGCCCGCAGCTCACCGACCTCCGGTTGGGCTGGGAGAGCTACGGCGAGGGAGCCGACACCCTCTGGTTCGACGACGTCGCGGTGGGTGCCAGCCGGATCGGCTGCTGACCGCCCGGGTCGGGCGGCCCGGGCCGGGCCGCCCGACCCCGCGTTGGCGAGGATTTCATCGCCGCGTGCCAATCAGTTCCACCGTCAGCCCTGGCCTACCCGGGCCACGAGGCCGAGACTGTTCCTCACCAGGATCTCACCCGCATCGATCGCCTCGGTGCGGCCGCGATCGGGAGGAACCGTGACCGACACGATGACGCCGAGCACGACGACCGGCGGCCGGTTGCGCCGGACGGTCGGCGCGCTCGCACTGCTCACCGCCATGGTGGCTGCGGCCCTGGTCGGGCCGTCCGTGGTGACGCCCCGGCTGACCGAACCCGCACACGCCGCTGTCTACAGCTCCTGCACCATGACCCGCTGCGCGGACGCCCGCACCGCCCGGTCGGGCTGGGCCGCCAAGGGCTTCCCGACCAGCCGGGGCTGGTACTCGTGGAGCGGCGGCCTCTACAACTTCGCCGGCGGCCAGTTCCACAACTACGAGGGCCAGCTCCCCGGCGGCGTCACCTACCACGAGTACGACGTCTACCCGCGCGCCTACGGCGCCCCCCGCGACGCGTACCGGATCGTGGTCGACAGAAGCACGGGGGCGACGTGGTTCTCGCCCAACCACTACACCGACTTCTACCGGCTGTGACGCGACACCTCGCGGGGCCGGGCCGCGCGGTCCGGCCTTGCACCGGGGAGGGCACCATGACCGAGGGGGACGCACCCGGACTGCCGCCGTGGCTGGGCATCACGGCCGTCGGCCCGGCGAACGCGCCGGGGGAGCGGGCCGTGCTGTCGGCGGTGACCGCCCGCAGCCGGGTGGACCTGTTCGCGACGCTGGTCGACGCCCTCGGCCTGCCCGGCTACGTTGGCCGCAACTGGGACGCGCTCGCCGACAGCCTGCGTGACCGGCTCGACGCCGGCCCGTTGACCCTGGTGGTCGACGACGCCACGCAGTTGCTCGCCGACGAGCCCGTCGGTCACCTCGGCCTGCTCCTGGCGGTCCTCGGTGACGCCGCCGGCGACGCCCCGCACCCGCTGCGGGTGGTGCTGCGCGACGCGCCGGACCGGGTGCCGGACCTGCGCCGCCGCACGGCCCGCGC
Organism: Micromonospora sp. KC207; assembly: GCF_004348615.1. Lineage (NCBI taxonomy): Bacteria > Bacillati > Actinomycetota > Actinomycetes > Micromonosporales > Micromonosporaceae > Micromonospora > Micromonospora sp. KC207. Next base: position 14,006 of record NZ_SMKJ01000135.1, on the reverse strand, counting down.
CCTCCCGCGCCGCTGACCGCCCCCGTTCTCGCCGCCCTCCGTTCTCACCGCGGCCGGTCGCGGCGCTGGCGGTCACCGGCCGGTCGGGGGCCGGCGGCTATCGGCCGGTCGGCGGCCCGGCGGTCACCGGCCGGTCGAGGATCGCGGCGAAGCGCTCCTCGGCGAGGTCGAGCTGGTTGAAGATGTGCTCCTTGACCGTCGGGGCGAGCGGGGTGTCCGGTCGGGCGATCAGCTCCCGGAAGACCGGCACCAGCGGGCGGTACTTCGTCGCCAACGAGAACACCTTCGGCCCGACGGTGTGGATCAACCCGACCCCGTTGTCGGTGAAGTCGGAAACCTTGATGACCCGGGCCCACGGCTCGCGGTCCAGGCTGGCCGCCACGTGCTCCCGGTACTGCGCGTGCCGGTCCCGGTCCGGGTCGTACGCGGGATTGGTGACCGCGGCGACCAGCCGCGCGACCCGCGGGCCGAACCGCGCGGCGAGGGTCGCGAGCGCCGGCGCCGTGTTGTCGTCGCCGGCTGCCGCGCCCGCCCGGTGACCGCCCGCCAGCTCCGCCGGGTGGTCCTCCACCGTGTCGTGCAGCAGGCCGGCGACGATCACGTCCGCGTCGCGTACCTGGTAGTGGTGCATCATCCTGATCGCGACCCGCAGCAGGTGGTTCAGGTACGGCTCGCGCACCCGCCGGTCGTCGCGGTGCAGCTCGGCGGCGAGGTCGAGGGCGGCGGTGAGCCCAGCCCGCGCGCCCTCGTCGAACGCCCGGATCTCCAGCCGGAACCGCTCCAACAGGCCGGGCTCGCCGTGGATCTCGGTGATCGCGTGCATGGGCATCGAGGCCAGGTACGGCGGGAAGTCCATGCACCACTTATAGCTGATCTTCACCGTCTGCGGGCTCGGTCGTCGGCCTTGCGACGGGAACGCCGCCGATCTCGCCGTCGGCCGGCCCGGGGTCATGAGATGCCCGTAAGTCGCGTGACCAGCCTGCTCGGGGCAACGGTAGGGAAGCGTCCGGAAACGATGATCGCCGTCACCCGGGGCCCCGGTCGGGGACAATGATCCGGGTGGACCGGGTGCTGGTGGTGCTGGTGGCGTTGCCGCCCGCCCTGGTGCTCGCCCTGGTCTTCCTCCTACCCGCGCTGGAGGCGTCCACCTTCCTCGGGCTGCTCGTGCCGGGGGAGGTCGCCGTGCTGGTCGGCGGGTTGGTGGCGCACTGCGGGCGGCTGCCACTGTGGGCCGTGATCGTGGCCGCGCTGGCCGGGGCGGCACTGGGCGACCAGGCCGGCTACCTGATCGGCCGCCGCTACGGTCACCGGCTGCTGGCCCGCGCACCCCGCCGGCTCGTCCGCTCGGGGGAACTGCGGCGCGCGCTCGACCTGGTCCGCCGCCGGGGCGCGGTCGCCGTGGTGATCGGCCGCTGGGCGGCGGCACTGCGGGCCCTGGTGCCGGGGATCGCCGGGCTGAGCGGCCTGCCGCAGGCCACCTTCACCGTGGCCAACGTGGCCGGAGGGGTGCTCTGGTCGGTCACGGTCGCGGTGCTCGGCTTCCTCTCGGGCGCCTCGTACCGGCTGCTGGAACGTCGCCTGGGCCTCGGCGAGGAGACAGCGCTGGCCCTGGTGGTGGTGTTGGTGGCGGTGCGGCTGTGGCGGCACCACCGGACCGCCCGCCGGGTCAGGTGAGGAGGGGACCTCCTTGACCGTTGTTCATGCCGCCCCCGCCAGGGTCGTCGTCACCCCGTGCCGGTGCAGGGCGGTCAGCCAGTCGGTGACGTCGGCGCGGACCTCGTCGTCGCCGGCCATCTCGGCGGGGAAGACCTCGCGCAGCCCGAGCAACGCGTCGACCACCCCGGCCGGGGTGCCGTCGGCGGTGGCCAGCACGCCGGTGATCCGGTCGGCGAGGGGGTCGGCCAGCGGCAGCGCCGCCCCGTCGTCGGCCGTCCCGCACACGAAACGCATCCACGCCGCCACCACCAGCGCCGACCAGCGGGCCGACCGACCAGCCGCACGCAGATCCACGATGGTGCGCACCACCCGCTGGGACAGCTTCTGCGAGCCGTCCATGGCGATCTGGAGGGTGCGGTGCCGGATCGCCGGGTTGGCGAACCGGGCCAGCACCTCGTCCCCGTACGCGACCATCGACACCCCGTCGGGCGGGGTGAAGCTGACCGCCACCTCCTCGGCGACCAGCCGGCGCAGCACCCCGGTCAGCCCCGGCACGCCCAGCGCGTCGGCGACCGTCTCCCGGCCGGCGAGGGCGCCCAGGTAGGCGGTGGCCGAGTGCAGCCCGTTGAGGCCGCGTAGCTTCACCCGCTCCCACGGCCCGGCGTCGTCGGTGAGCACCGCGCCGGCCAACTCCCACGCCGGCCGGCCGCCGGGGAAGTCGTCCTCGATCACCCACTGGCGGTACGGCTCGGCGGCCACCGCCGCCAGGTCGGCGAAGCCCAGCGCGTGCCGTGCCGCGGCGAGGGTGCCGGGCGTGCTGGCCGGCACGATCCGGTCCACCATCGTGCCGGGGAAGCTGACCTGCCCGGACACCCAGCCGAGCACCCGGTCGCAGGTGCCGGAGCGGGCCAGCGCCTGCTCGACGAGCCCGCGCAGCCGGGCACCGTTGGCCGGCAGGTTGTCGCAGCTCACCAGCGCGATGGGCCCGGCGTCGGCCGCCGCCCGGGCGGCCAGCCCGCGTACCAACAGGCCGGGCACCGTCGTCGGCGGCCCGTCGCCGGCCAGGTCGGCGGCGAGCGCCGGGTCGGGGCTGAGCCGGCCGGTCACGGGGTCGAGCTGGTACGCCTTCTCCGTCACGGTCAGGGTGACCACCCGGATCGCCGGATCGGCGAGCAGCGCGACCACGGCGTTCGGGTCGCTCGCCGCGTGCCGGACCCCGGCCAGTGACCCGACGACCCGGGTGCTGTCGCCCTCGGCGGACATGGTGGTGACGCTGAACAGGTTGTCCTGCGCGGCGAGAGTCTCGACGAGTTCGGTGCTGCGCGGGGCGACCCCGACGATGCCCCAGTCGCCGCCGGCCGCGCCGACCGCCGCCTCGGTGTAGACGGCCTGGTGGGCACGGTGGAACGCGCCGAGGCCCAGGTGCACGATCCCGGCCGGCACGGTGCCGGGGCGCAGCACCGGCCGGCTGGCCAGGGGCAGCCGGCGCAGCACGGCCAACCCGAGGCGGGACGCTCTCCCGGTCACCGCCATGCCGGGCCGTCCGGGAAACGGAACTCGGCGATCGACTCGGGGCGCATGGTGGCGCTGTAGCCGGGGGCCTCGGGCAGCAGGTACCGGCCGCCCCGGGTGCGCACCGGGTCGACGAAGTGCTCGTGCAGGTGGTCGACGTACTCGACCATCCGGCCGTCGAGGCTGGTGCCGACCCGCAGGAAGTCGAAGATCGCCAGGTGCTGAACGTACTCGCAGAGGCCGACGCCGCCGGCGTGCGGGCAGATCGGGACGCCGAACTTCGCCGCCATGACGATCTCGGCCAGCACCTCGTTGACCCCGCCGACGCGACAGGCGTCGATCTGCATGACGCCGATCGCCTCGGCCTGGAGGAGCTGCTTGAAGATCACCCGGTTGGCGGCGGCCTCGCCGGTGGCCACCCGGCACCGGCCGCCGGTCAGCTCGGTGACCGCGCGGGCGATCCGGGCGTGGCCGAGGATGTCGTCGGCGTGCGTCGGCTCCTCGATCCAGTACGGGTCGACCTCCGCCAGCGCGGTCATGTTGGTGATCGCCTCGTCGACGTCCCAGACCTGGTTGGCGTCCATCATCAGCAGCGCGTCCGGGCCGATCTCGGCGCGGATGATCCGCGCCCGGCGCAGGTCGTCCGGCGGCGGCCCGCCGACCTTCATCTTCACCGCCCGCCAGCCCTGCGCGTACGCCTCGCGGGTCAGCGCCCGGACCTTCTCGTCGCGGTAGCCGAGCCATCCCACCGACGTGGTGTACGACGGGAACCCGTCGCGCTCCAGCAGGGCGATCCGGTCGGCCGTCCCGTCGCGGCCCTCGTCGAGGATGGTGGCCGTCTCGTCGGGGGTGAGCGCGTCGGTGATGTGGCGGAAGTCGATGCTGGCGACGAGTTCCTCGGTGGGCAACTCGGCGAGGAAGCGCCACATCGGCTTGCCGGCGAGCTTGGCCCGCAGGTCCCACACGGCGTTGACCAGCGCGCCGGTCGCCATGTGGATGACGCCCTTCTCCGGGCCCAGCCAGCGTAGCTGCACGTCGGCGCTGAGCGAGCGCCAGAAAGTCACCGGCTCGGCGGCGATCTGCTCGATCGTCTTGCCCTCGACGTGGTGGGCCAGGGCCCGCACGGCGGCGCAGGTGATCTCGTTGCCCCGCCCGTTGGTGAAGGTGAAGCCCGCGCCCACCGTCCCGACGTCGGTGCCCAGCTCGACGTACGTCGCCGAGTAGTCACCCCGGTTGATCGCGTCCGAGCCGTCCCCGGCCGCCGCGGTCGGGAAGCGCACGTCGTGCACGTCGACGGAGGTGATCCTGACACTCACAGCTTTTCCCCGATCTTGTAGACCCTCCTGGGCAGGCGGTAGGCGAGGTCGACGACCGTCTCGGCGGCCTCCTCCTCGGTCAGCCGGTGCTCGGCGACCAGCCGGGCGAGGAAGCCGGCGTCGACCCGGCGGGCCACGTCGTGGCGCACCGGGATGGAGCAGAACGCCCGGGTGTCGTCGACGAACCCGGCGGTGTTGTAGAAGCCGGCGGTCTCGGTGACCGCCTCCCGGAACCGGCGCAGCGCCTCGGGGGAGTCCAGGAACCACCAGGGCGCGCCGAGGTAGAGGGCCGCGTAGCCGCCGGCGAGGGGGGCCAGCTCCCGGGTGAAGGTGTACTCGTCGAGGGTGTAGACCACCACCCGCAACCGGGGGTCGTTGCCGTGGGCGTCCAGCAGCGGGGTGAGCGCGTGCAGGTACTCGGTGGCCTGCGGGATGTCCCCGCCGACGTCGCGGCCGTGCCGGGCGTACAGCCAGCGGTTGTGGTTGCGCACCGAGCCGGGGTGCAGTTGCATCACCAGGCCGTCGTCGATGGACATCCGGGCGAACTCCAGCAGCATGTGCGCCCGGAACGCCTCCGCGTCGGCGGCGTCGGCCTCGCCGCGCCGGCCCCGCTCGTACAACGCCGCCGCCTCCCGCGCCCCGAGGTCCAGGGTGCGGGCGGTCGGGTGGCCGTGGTCGGAGCAGGTCGCGCCGGCCGCGACGAACGCCTCCCGGCGTCGCCGCAGGGCGGCCAGGAAACCGGCGTACGTGCCGGTGTCCTCCCCGGCGACCTCGCCGAGCCGTTCGACGTTGTCGGCCCAGTTGTCGAACTCCATGTCGACCACGTTGTCCGGGCGGAAGGTGGTGACCACCTTCCCGCCGGGGCCGCCCCAGCCGTCGGCGGCGAGCTTCGCGTGCTGGGCGAGGTCGTCCAGGGGCGACTCGGTGGTGGCCAGCACCTCGATGCGGAACCGGTCGAACAGGGCCCGGGGCCGGAACTCCGGCTCCGCGAGTCGGGCCGCGACCTGCTCGTACACGGCGTCGGCGGTGGCGGGGACCAGCGGGGTGTCCACCCCGAAGACCTCGGTGAGGGTCTGTTCCAGCCACAGCCGCGACGGGGTGCCCCGGAACAGGTGCCAGCCGTCGACGAAACGCCGCCAGATCTTCCGGCCGTCGGTCTCCACCGGGCTGCCGTCCACCGTCGGGACGCCCAGCTCGGCCGGGGGCACGCCCTGGCTGAGCAGCATCCGGGTCAGGTAGTGGTCGGGCACGATGATCAGCCGGGAGGGGTCCGGGAAGGGGCGGTCCTCGGCCAGCAGGGCCGGGTCGACGTGCCCGTGCGGGGAGATGATCGGTTGCTCCGCCGCCAGCGCGTAGAGCTGCCGGGCCAGCGCGCGCAGGCCCGGGTCGGCGGGGAGGAGCAGGTCGGGTCGGGAGGTGGTCGGCACGTCGGATGGCTCCTCGGATGCGGTCGGCGGTGCGGGTAGGCACCGGCGGGGCGGGCCGTGACGGCGGCGTGTCCGGAGTGAGTGCAAAGGTTTGCAGTGAAGAAATCACAATCGATTGCTACGAGTCAACGTTCGGGAAAAAATCGGTGCTACTTGTCCCACTTTGATGGCAGACGAACGTATGGTGGGCGCGTGTTCGAAGCCTGGTCGGAGTCTTCGAGCGTTGGCACTGGAGCAACCGTTTGCATTATTGTCGGCATCCACGTGACACCGCAGCCATACCGGACGAGAGGGCCGTCGTGCCAGTCACCATCAGGGACGTCGCGCGGGCCTCCGGCGTGCACATCTCCACGGTCTCCCGCACGTTCTCCGCGCCACACCTGGTCAACCCGGAAACCCGGGTCAGGGTGCTGGCCTGCTCGGAGGACCTGGGCTACCGGCCCAACCGCGCCGCGCGGGCCCTGATCACCGGCCGTACCCACAACATCGGCCTGATCGTCGCCGACATCGCCAACCCGTTCTTCCCACCGCTGATCAAGGCGGCGGAGGGGCAGGCCCGGCAGCGCGACTACCACGTCTTCGTCGCGGACACGAACGAGGACCCGACGGCCGAGGAGGAGCTGGTCCGCGCCCTCGCCAAGCAGGTCGACGGGGTGCTGCTGTGCAGCCCCCGGATGAGCAACAGCCTCATCGAGCAGCTCAGCCGCGAGGTCCCGCTGGTGGTGATGAACCGCCGGGTGACCGGGTTGCCCTGCGTGACGATGGACGTCGGGCAGGGGGCCCGCTCGGCGATCGAGCACCTGGTCGGCTTCGGCCACACCGCGATCGGCCTGCTCGGCGGCCCCCGGGGCTCGTGGACCAGTCGGGAGATCCGCCGGTCCGCCACCGCCGCGGCCCGGGCCGGCGGCGCGGAGCTGACCGTCCTCGGCCCCAACCCACCCACCGAGCACGGCGGCCTCGCGCTGGCCGAACACGTCCAGCGCAGCGGCGTCTCCGCCGTGCTCGCCTACAACGACCTGATGGCGATCGGGTTGATCGGGGGGCTCGACGCCCTCGGGGTCCGGGTGCCGCGGGACGTCAGCGTCGTCGGCATCGACGACATCGCCCTGAGCCGGCTCACCCGGCCCAAGTTGACGACGGTGGCCACACCTACCGCGGCCGCCGGCCGGACGGCCGTCGACATGCTGCTGCAACGGGACACCGACGCGCCGTGGGGCACCGGGAGGAGCACGGCAGTCGGCACCCGTCGCACGAGCGCACAGGTAATGCTCCAGACCGAGTTGGTCATCCGCGACTCCACCGGAGAAGCCCCCATCGACCGGTGACCCCGGTGCCGTCCGTGTCGGCCCGGGCCCGCATCGCCTTGCGGACCGGGGCGGCCCGACCCGGGGCCATCGCCGCATCGTCCGCATCGGATCAGACGAGCGCGCCGACGTACTGGCCACCGGCTCCAGTGGCGCGGCCCGGCCGGCGCGCCACCACACACCTGCACCGCCTGCGCCGACGGCGAGAGCCCGTAAACGGCAGCGCCGAGCCGTGGGTCGCCCTGACGGGCACCGGGCCGGACGGCGGAGCGTACACTCTGGTCTTCACGGGCCTAGGGCCCAGCGACCGGTGGTTCGTCCGGACGGCGATGTACCCGGGGGTCTGCGTGGCGTTTGCCTTCGAGACACCGGCCGTGGTGCCGGCCGGCGACAACCGGCACGCTCGGCACACCGTCACCGTGGCCGACGGGGTCCTCGACGGCGACGCGGTCGCCGCCCCGGCCGCCACCGTGGAGCCGGCGGGACGGGCATGAGCGCCGCGCCCGGCCCCGAGGTGGTCACCGTCGGCGAGACCATGGTGGTCATGTCGCCGGACGACGGGTCCCCGCTGGAGCGCGCCGGCCGGCTCCGGCTCGGCGTCGGCGGCGCGGAGTCCAACCTGGCGATCGGCCTGGCCGGGCTCGGCCACCGCGTCGCCTGGGTCAGCCGGGTCGGCGACGACCCGTTCGGGCGGATGGTGGTCGGCGAGGTCGCGGGCGCGGGCGTTGACGTCGAATCGGTCGCCGTCGACCCGGACGCCCCGACCGGCGTCTACTTCAAGGACCCCCGGCCGGAGGCCACCGCCGTGCACTACTACCGGGCCGGCTCCGCGGCCTCCCGGCTGGATCCCGGCGCGCTGGACGATCCGCGCCTGGCCGGCGCGCGGCTGCTGCACCTGTCCGGCATCACCCCGGTACTGTCGGCGTCCTGCCACGCCCTCGTGGCGCACGCGGTCGACGCCCGGCCGCTCGGCGACGCGCTGGTCAGCTTCGACGTCAACCACCGGCCCCGGCTCTGGCCCGCCGACCGGGCCGCCGACGTGCTGCGCGGCATCGCCGACCGGGCCGACATCGTCCTCGTCGGGTTGGACGAGGCCGAGCGGCTGTGGGGGACCGCCGACCCGCAGGCGGTGCGCCGGCTGCTGCCGCACGCGGGAACTGTGGTCGTCAAGGACGGGGCGGTCGGCGCGACCGCGTTGCCGCGCACCGGGCCGGCGGTGTTCGTGCCGGCGCTGCGCGCGCCGGTGGTCGAACCGGTCGGTGCCGGGGACGCCTTCGCCGCCGGGTACCTCTCCGCCGTGCTGCGTGGGCTGGACCAGACCGCTGCGCTGCGCTGCGGGCACGTCGTCGCGGTCCGGGCCCTCGCGGTGCCCGGCGACTGCGCGCCGCCGCCGCGCCGGCGGGACCTCGACGACGTCGTGGCGCTGCCCGCCGACCGGTGGGCGGCGATCGACCCGGTGACGGCCGGCCTGGTCGACGGCGTGGTCGGTGGCGGTCCGGCGGGCTTGGGGGATGGTTGCGTCGGCCCCGAGGACGTGTCGACCGAAGTGGCCGATGGCGGAAGCGGGAACGTGGGGACCGGCGCGGCTGGCCCCGGCAACGAAAGGGGCAGCCGGTGACGGCGCACGACTTCGCACCGATCTTCGTCGGCGTGCGGGTGATGGTGATCCTGCGGGACCTGCCGCCGCAGGAGACGGTTCGGCTGGCGAACCGGGCCTGGGACCTCGGCATCGACGTGGTGGAGGTGCCGGTGCGCACCCCCGAGGCGATGAACGCGCTGCGCGCCGCTGTGGAGGCCGGGCGGACCCGGGACCGGATCGTCGGGGCGGGCACCGTGTTCACCCCGGCGCAGGTCCGGCAGTCCGCGTCCGCCGGGGCGGCGTTCACCGTCGCGCCCGGGCTCGACCTCGCGGTGGCCGACGCCGCGCTCACCTACGGGATTCCCCACCTGCCCGGCGTGGCCACCCCGACCGAGGCGCAGCGGGCCCGCGACCACGGGCTGACCTGGCTCAAGGCGTTCCCGGCGGTGAGCCTCGGGCCGCAGTGGTTCAAGGCGGTCGCCGGGCCGCTACCCGAACTGCGCTTCGTCGCCACCGGCGGGATCGACGCCGGCAACGCCGCCGACTTCCTGGCGTCCGGCGTCAAGGTGGTGGCGGTCGGGTCCGCCCTGTCCGACCCCAGCCAGATCGACCGGCTCGCGGAGCTGGCCCGGGGCGACCGGGACTCCGCCATCCGCCCGGCCTGACCTTCCGGGCCTGCCGCGTGCGGCCTGAACCGCCCGCCTGGCGATGCCGTCCGGGCTGGTGATCGACTCCATGCCGCCGACATGGCGGCATCCGGCGGAGTTGATCGCGCGATGTCGCCGACATGGCGTCCCGCCCCGGCCGCCCGGGGCCCGGCCCCGGTCGCCCCGGGTCGCGTCCCGAACCCGGGGCGGGGTCAGTGGGCGGCCGGGCCGGTGCTGCCCCGGCGCACCAGTTCCGCCGGCAGGCTCTCGACGCGGGGCTGCCCGCTGGCCGGATCGAGGGCGAGGGTCATCGCCCGCACGCCCAGCTCGACCAGCGGGAGCCGCACCGTGGTCAGCGCGGGGGTGACATCGGCGGCGATCGGCATGTCGTCGAAGCCGAGGACGGACACGTCCTGGGGCACCCGGAGGCCGCGCGCGCGCAGCAGGGCGAGCGCGCCGACGGCCATCGAGTCGTTCAGCGCCACGATCGCGGTGGGGGCGGGGTCGGTCGCCAACAGCTCGGCGGTGGCCCGGGCCCCGCCGTCGCGGTCGAAGTCGGCGTAGCGGATCCGCTCCTCGGGCAGCTCCACGCCCTGCCCGGCGAGCGCCCGCCGCAGCCCGGTCAGCCGGTCGGTGATGGTGGTGAGGACCCGTGGCCCGGCGATCACCCCGATCCGCCGGTGACCGAGGCGCAGCAGCTCCTGGCCGATCAGCTCGCCGCCGGTCGCGTTGGCCGGCATCACCGCGTCCCCGAAGTGGTCGTGCCGGCCGATCACCGCGACCCGCCCGCCCGTCGCCTCGTACGCGGCGAGCTTCTCGTTGAGCAGCGTGGTGAACCCGGCGTCGTGGTAGCCGGACCCGGCCAGCACTATCGCGGCGACCTGCTGGCCACGCAACAGCTCCACGTACTCCAGCTCGCGGACCGGGTCGCGGTAGCTGTTGCAGATGATCAGCAGGCGGCCCCGCTCGGTGGCCACCCGTTGCAGTCCCCGGGTCACCTCGGCGAAGTACGGGTCGGACACGTCGTGCACGACGATGCCGACCACGCTGCGCTGCGGCCGGGCCAGCAACTGGGCGTGCGCGTTCGGCACGTACCGCAGGTCGGCGACGGCGCGCAGCACGCGTTCGCGCAGCTCGTTCGCGACCGGCTTGCTGCTGCCATTGATCACCCGTGACGCCGTCGCGGGGGAGACCCCCGCCCGCCGCGCGACATCGGCCAGCGTCGCCATCCGCCGCCCCTCATGGTCCTCCGCGCGGACCCCGCGCGGTCGCGGACAGGCTACCGCAGTCGGGTGGGAAAGCCCTTGCCTGGCGGGGCGGGGCCCACCTACGCTCTCAGGAATGCGCTTGCCTGGCGTGTCGGCCGTACCTGGCCGCCCGGCGGTGTGCCGGCCGCCCGAGGAGAGGGAAGACATTCATGAGCCGTAGGCCGATAGGCATCATCGTCAATGGCGTCACCGGCCGGATGGGCTACCGCCAGCACCTCGTGCGTTCGCTGCTCGCCATCCGGGAGCAGGGCGGAGTGCCGCTGGCCGACGGCGCCCGGATCTGGCCCGAGCCGATCCTGGTGGGCCGCAACGAGAGCAGGCTGCGCGACATCGCCGAGCGGCACGGGCTCACCGACTTCACGACCGACCTCACCGCCGCGCTCGCCCGCGACGACGTCGAGGTCTACTTCGACGCCCAGCTCACCCAGCAGCGGGAGAAGGCCGTCCGTCAGGCGATCGACGCCGGCAGGCACATCTACACCGAGAAGCCCCTCGCCGAGGACAGCGCCGCCGCGGTCGAGCTGGCCCGGGCCGCCGACGCCGCCGGCGTGCGCACCGGCGTGGTCCAGGACAAGCTCTTCCTGCCCGGCCTGCGCAAGCTCAAGCGGCTGATCGACGGCGGCTTCTTCGGCCGCATCCTCTCCGTGCGCGGCGAGTTCGGCTACTGGGTCTTCGAGGGCGACTGGCAGCCCGCCCAGCGCCCATCCTGGAACTACCGTGCCGAGGACGGCGGCGGCATCGTGATGGACATGTTCCCGCACTGGCACTACGTGCTGGAGGAGCTGTTCGCACGGGTCCGCGCCGTCTCCTGCGTCACCGCCACGCACATCCCGCGCCGCGTGGACGAGGCCGGCCGGCCCTACCCGGCCACCGCCGACGACGCCGCGTACGGCGTCTTCGAGCTCGACGGCGGGATCATCGCCCAGATCAACTCCTCCTGGGCGGTGCGTGTCAACCGCGACGAGCTGGTCGAGTTCCAGGTCGACGGCACCGAGGGCAGCGCCGTCGCCGGGCTGCGCAACTGCCGCGTCCAGCACCGCTCGGTCACCCCGAAGCCGGTGTGGAACCCGGACCTGCCCTCCGGCGAGAACTTCCGCGCGCAGTGGAGCGAGGTGCCGGACAACGACGAGTTCGACAACGGCTTCAAGGTGCAGTGGGAGGCGTTCCTGCGGCACGTGGTGGCCGGCGAGCCGTTCCCGTGGGACTTCATGGCCGGCGCGCGCGGCGTGCAGCTCGCCGAGCTGGGCCTGCGCTCGGCCCGCGAGCACCGCCGCGTCGAGATCCCGGAGCTGGGCCGATGAGCGCCGAGGTCGCCCTGCCCGACGGTGCCCGGCACCGGCTCTCCGGCGCGGGCGGCTTTCCCCGCACCGCCGCCCCGGCCACCTCCCGGATCGCGTACGCCGCCGCGCACGTGGTGGCCGACCCGCGCGCCGAGAACGTCCCGGGCGCCCCGGCCGCCGTCGACTGGGACCGTACCCTCGCTTTCCGGCGCCACCTGTGGTCGTACGGGCTCGGGGTCGCCGAGGCGATGGACACCGCGCAGCGCGGCATGGGCCTGGACTACCCGGCGACCCGCGAGCTGATCCGGCGCAGCGCCGCCGAGGCACGCGCGGCCGGCGGCCGGATCGTGGCCGGGGTCGCCACCGATCAGCTTCCGGCCGGCCCGGCCAGCATCGAGCGGATCCGCGACGCGTACGCCGAGCAGCTCACCGAGGTCCTGTCCGCCGGGGCCCGGCCGGTGCTGATGTGCAGCCGGCACCTCGCCGCCGCCGCCCGGGGCCCGGAGGACTACCAGCGGGTGTACGCCCACCTGCTGGCCGCCACCGACCAGCCGGTGGTGCTGCACTGGCTCGGCGACATGTTCGACCCGGCGCTGGCCGGCTACTGGGGCTCGTCCGACCTGGACGTCGCCGCCGACGCCGTGCTCGACCTGATCAAGGATCATGCGGAGAAGATCGACGGGATCAAGGTGTCCCTGCTCGACGCCGACCGGGAGGTCGCGCTGCGCCGCCGGCTGCCGGCCGGGGTACGCCTGTACACCGGCGACGACTTCCACTACCCGGAGCTGATCCGGGGCGACGGGGTGGGGCACTCCGACGCCCTGCTCGGGGTGTTCGCCGCGGTCGCTCCGGCCGCCGCCGCCGCGCTGGCCGCCCTCGACGATGGCGACCTCACGACGTACGAAAAGGTGTTCGCCCCGACCGTGCCGCTGGCCCGGCACCTGTTCGCGGCCCCGACCTGGCACTACAAGACCGGCATCGTGTTCCTGGCCTGGCTGACCGGCCACCAGGATCACTTCACCATGGTCGGCGGGCAGCAGGCGGGCCGGTCGCCGGCCCACCTGGCCCGACTGCTCACCCTGGCCGACGCGGCCGGGCTGCTGCCGGACGCCGAGCTGGCCGCCGCCCGGGCCCGTGCGTACTTCACGGTCGCCGGGGTGGCCCAGTGACCGCGGTGGGCGAGCCGGCGGTGGCCGCCGTGGGTGGACCGGCGGGCGGCCCCGGCGCCGACCGGCTGGCCCGGTTCTCGTTCAACCAGGCCACCGCCACCGGCTGGGCCCTGGAGGAACTGGTCGCCGGCTGCGTGGCCGCCGGGGTGCCGGGCGTCGGGCTCTGGCGAGAGCCGGTGCGGGAATACGGCGTCGAGCGGGCGGCGCGGCTGGTCCGCGAGGCGGGGCTGACCGTCACCTCGCTGTGCCGGGGCGGGTTCTTCACCGCCGACGGCTGGCGCGACGAGAACCTGCGGGCGATCGAGGAGGCCGTCACCCTCGGCACCGGCGAGCTGGTGCTGGTCTCCGGCGGCCTGCCGGCCGGCAGCCGGGACGTCGACGGGGCCCGGCAGCGGGTCGCCGACGCGATCGGCGAGCTGGCCCCGCACGCCGAAGCGGCCGGGGTGCGGCTGGCCATCGAGCCGCTGCACCCGATGTTCTGCGCGGACCGGTGCGTGATCTCCACGCTGGGCCAGGCCCTGGACATCGCCGAGCGGTTCGACCCGGGCACGGTCGGTGTGGTGGTCGACACGTACCACCTGTGGTGGGACGACGCCGTCTTCCGGCAGATCGCCCGCGCCGGGGACCGGATCGCCGCGTTCCAGGTGGCGGACTGGATCACCCCGTTGCCGGAGGGCGTGCTGCTCGGCCGGGCGCTGCCCGGCGAGGGCTGCGTCGACCTGCGCCGCTTCCGCGACGCGGTCGACGCCGCCGGCTACCGGGGGGCGATCGAGGTGGAGGTCTTCCACGCCGACCTGTGGGCCCGCCCCGGCCCGGACATCCTCGCCGCCGCGATCACGGCCCACCTC
>NZ_SMKJ01000134.1:0-17451 GCF_004348615.1 Micromonospora sp. KC207 | reverse complement strand
TCCTTCTCGTTCACCCCCATCCAGGCCCACCACCGCGACCGCACCCGCCGGATTCGCGCCGCCCTCAAGCCCGCCGTCCAGCCGACGGCCAGCATTCCCGACCCGCCAGGAACGGCCGCCGCCGACTACTGCCTGGCCCACCACGTCCTCGAAGGCGCGGAGGCCGCCGCTCGCGCCCGTGAAACTGCCATCTTCAACTGGTACGGCGCCCACCCAGACGCAAACGCGACGGCGCTGTTGACGCCCACCGCCGTCGGTCCGCGCATCGTCCTTGCCCCCGACCTGGACCGCATGCCTCGCTCGGCGATCTCCGAGACCCCGTACTACGTACTGGGCCCGGACACTACCGCCGCCCCGCCGAACCTGCGGGAACTGGCCGCCGCCGCGTACGCCGCCGGCGCGAGGAACGGTTTCGCCGACCTTCTCGCCAGCCACGCGGTCGTCGTCTGCCTGCTACGCCATAAGCAACTCGGCGACACCCTCGACAGCTGGGCCATCACCCGGCTGCCCGGCACGATCTACTGCGACCACGTCGACGAGCCCGTCGTACTGGCTCGCGATCTGATCCACGAGGCGGGCCACAACTGGCTCAACGACGCCCTGAGCGCCACCGCCTGCGAGATCAGCGACGACGCGCGGTTCTACTCTCCCTGGAAGAAGACGAACAGACCTGCCTTCGGCTTCCTGCACGCCTGCTTCGCCTTCCCCCTCACCATGATCTACACCGCTCGCGTCCTGCCCGAAACCAACGGCGACCTACACCGGTTCCTGGCCGCCTACCTCGACCAGCAGCGCCGACTGCTCGCCGCCACCGCCGCCGGCCACGCCCGCGCGCTCACCCTGATCACCGCCCCCGACCTGCGGGAACGCCTGCGCCTTGTCCACCGCGAGGCTCTCAGCCTGTGAACCCCTCCCACACCTCACCCGCCTCTACCGAGACTGCCCCCGCGGACCGGCTGGGCGATCCCGGCGTCATCCTGCGCGTCCGCCAGGCCGACGCTCCGCCGGCGCAGGCCCACACCGGAATGGCCAGTCTCGAACTCGCCGTGCCCGTCGGGGAGAACACTGCCTTCAACATCGGCTCCGTCGCCAAGCAGATCACCGCGTACCTGTGCATCCTCGCCGCCCGTGACCGCGTCCTCACCCTGGCCCGGCCCGTTGCCGACATCCTGCCCCGTTTTCACATCCCCGATGTCACCATCGGCGATCTCATCCAGCACCGCGGCGGCATCCGAGACGCCGAATCGCTGCTGTCCCTGGCCGGCTTCCGCGAACTCGATCACTACACCGCCGACGACCTGCTCCAACTCGCCTACCGCCAGCGGCACCGCGCCGTCGAGCCGGGTCGCTTCCTGTACAGCAACACCGGCTACCTCCTCCTCGCTCAAGTCCTCACGGATGTGTACGGCAGCGAACTCCACGAGATCGCCGATCGGCACGTCTTCACCCCGCTCGGCATGACCTCAGCCCGCTTCAAGACCGATCCGCGCGAGGTGATCCCCGGGGCCGCTGCCAGCTACCAGGCCGTCGCCGGCAGATGGCAGCACCAGCAGCGCCCGGCCGCCCTGCCCGGCCCCGGGTCTCTCTGGTGCACCGCCGCTGACCTGGACCGCTGGCTCGCCCACCTCTGGCACAAATGGCAGCCCGCAGCCGACGACACGCTTCCGTTCGCACAGCACCTTGGCTACCATCCGAGCGACCACCCGCCCTTCACATACGGCGCTGGGCTATACGCCGATCCCCGCCCCGGCCGCACCGCCGTCTTCCACTACGGCCACGAACAGGGGTTCTCCGCCGCCACCCATCTCACCAGCTCAGGACTCCGCATCATCTGCCTGTCCAACCACGCCCAAATAGCCGCAGACCACGTCGCCGCCGCTGCCCTCACCGAATTCACCCAGGACTCCGGCACCGACACGGGCGAACTCTTGTCGCGCGCCCTGTTGAGCCGCCTCGCGCCCGAACCCGCTCACCCGGCTGGTGTCGATGCCGAAGCGGCCCACGCCACACTTGGCACCTACTCCTGCGACGAGGTGCCCGGCACCGTCCGCCTGACCCGCAGTGCGGGCTCGCTGCACCTATGGCGTCGGAGAACCCCCGACCGCCTCGACCGCATTGGGCCTGCGATATACGCCGCTAACGGCTACAGCCTCACCGTCGCGCTACCTCTGACGGACGGCAAGGTTCCGCCGCCTGACAGTTTCGTTCTCGATCTCGACCGCGCGCCAGGGCTGCGATATCGACGACGGTCTGATTAATCAATCCCGGACGCCAAAGCAGCGGTGCCACATGACATCGGATAACCCCGGGCCTTTGGGATACTGCCTGCACGCGCACCATAGGCGACCGCCTGCTGCGCCGGCCGCTCCACCATTGGCTGTAGGCCCCGCAGAGACCTTGCCCCGCATGCTCGGCGACGTTGCCATGGCTGTACGGATCGCGCGGAGACAGTGTCGGACCCTGCGGGTAGGGTCCGTGCCCGTGGAACGCCGTTCTGATGTGGGATACGTCTACCTCCTCCGCTACGACAACGGTGTGGTGAAGGGTGGCCGAACAAGCAATCCCGACCAGCGCTTGCGGACTCTGACGACCAATGGTGGTCGGCTCAACCTCCGTGTCACGCACACCTGGACGTCTGCCGAGCTGTCGTGCGTGAAAAGAACTGAGCGGCGGCTACTCGGCGTGCTTCGATCGCTCGGACGCAGAGCGCTTGGAGGCCGCGAATACTTTGTCGAGGCACCGTTCACTGTTGCGAAGGCCCGTATGGAGAACCTGCTGAGGGCGGGTCGGCATGGCGACTACTGCGGGTGTCGGCACTGCGAGTGCCAGGATGTCTTTCCCATCTCGGCGACGGTGGCCGAGGTCTCCCAAACACTCGGCTGGCGAGGCGACTTCCTCAACGTTGACGTAACGCTAAAGCTGCCATGCGGAGGCACCCTCGACACCGGCATCTCCGACTGTGATGTCATGGAAGGCCGGTTGGTTCTCAACCCTGGAGATGCGGTCGACCTGGAGATCGAGAGGCTAGGTACGTCGTGGACCGCTTGGGCGGTGACATCCGGCGGAGCGTACGCACAAACCGCGGCGCTGATCGAAAGATCAGCTTGGCGATGATGCGTCTCGAATGGGCGACGATTGACGCCCGGCACTCGGCGGGGCAACCGCGGTGGAGATCATGCAGGCGTACCAAATCAACTTCGGGTGCTGCGGCTATGAACCGTCGAGCTGTCTCCGCGCAGTGCAACAAGCTGCATGCCGGAGGCCATCTCCGCGACAAGAATCATCCGACGTGGTCAGCGGGTTGATCAAACAGTCGTTCGACATCTTGGTCAACATCAAATCCGTAGTCGGCATCGCCGTTATCGAGGCGGTCATCGGCAGAAATGTGTCGGGCGGCTACGACGTCGGTGCCATGCGTTGTCAGCGGCAGGCAGTGCGTTCGCCCCTGACGTGCGGGCTTTTCGCAGTTCCAGCGTCGGCCGAGTCGTCACTATTCTAATCTCATTCCTAGCGCTAGGAACCGAACGCGGGCAAGTAAATCGTCCGCTGGCGCGATGAGGCGAAACTGCTGCTGCCCCTTGTGCTCGATACCTCCAACCCATGGCAAGGTGGACAACCCGGAAAGAAGCTCACTGACTTCAGTGACGGTCAACTGCGACTGCGGCCGGCAGGCTCTTACGACGTCCCGTGGACTTAGCCAACCATCGTCCAGTGGGTTGCGTGCCTCCTCCTCAAGCGCCGTTAGGACGAGGCTGAGAAGATTCCGAGTCTCGTCAGCATCATGACGAAGTTGCTCAATGCTACGAACGCGCTCGCAGCTGTGGCTAGGCGCAAAAAGCTCTCGGAGTTGCTCGGGAAGCAATGGTGCATGCGCGTTTTGCATTACCGCTTTCGCGAGATACGCGACATCGAGCACGGATACCTGCCCATCACTTTTGGCCATTGCGTGAACACGATGGTGGAACGCGGGCCCGACAAGCACAGACCAGCGTCCGCCATGCTTTTGCCGATGTTCGGCCAGTCCGCCAAAGGACACCCTAGATTCAGGCACCATTCCAATTGAGGACGACTTGGCGTCGAAGCAAATGGCCGAGCCGTCATGCCATGGTCGAGGCAGAGTTCCGATGACGTCCGTACGCCCTTGGCCGCCCAAGATGGTAACCTCGGCCAACCCCAGCAGTTCAAGTGCTGTCGCGACGGCCTTCTCGAGTCGCGTTGAGTCGTCGGAGGTAACGCTTGCCAGTTCAAGCTCCTCCGCAACAGCCTCCGCTGAGGGTTTGGCTGGCGCTTCGTGGCGAGACTTAGTCTCGTGCTCCAATTCACCAGGTATCGCAACCGCCAATTTGGGTAACTCTTCCCGAACCGCAAGGCCGAGGGGCGTAATTACGTAGCGTGCTTGGTCAAACTTCTGAACTAGATTCGCCTCGGCCAGAAGGCGAAGACGCTCACGCGCAGTCGATGGGAGCCCGACCGCCTTGAGGAGATGCTGGCCGCCCTTAGGCGAACCATCCATGAGTGCAAGAACTTCACCAAGACCCCAAAGGCGGCAATGTGCAATATGTATAAGGTCGACCGCGTTGCCGTCTTCGGACCAAGCAGCCCCCAGGGACGTCGCCTGAAAGGCATTCACCCCAACTCTTTCAACCAAGCCGAGCTTTCGCAGCGTCGCGAGCATCATCGCCGCGCTTGAGGCGGATATGCGGCATCGCGATTCCACATGCTGAACAAATGTGGCTTCCGTCGACCGAACTCTTAACTTCTGCACGAATTCACGAATCGCTAGGATGGCAGAGCCATCAAGCGTGGCTAAGTAATTCGAGACCCTATCGCGTCGCTGCAGGGTCTCGTCAGTTGTTTTGGCAAGGAGTGCCAATACCTCCGGCATGGGAGATGGTGCCGATACGTTTGAGGTAAAAGTTATGCTAGCAAGTGGCTTGGCGATATCCAGGCTTTGAATGAAAGACTTACCGGCATCCGTGATCCGCACCTGACCTTCGTACTGTTCCACTAGGTTAGCTGCGCGCAGCCAGGACGTTCGCCGGCGAATAGGGTCGAGGCTGGCCCAGTTCATCGCGTAGCGGACCCGACCAGCATCAAGCAGTTCGGCGTTGCTGGCGCTGCCACCAACACTATCTAGGACAGCCAATAGCTCTCCGAAGTACTGGACGCCGGCATGGAGAATGTGCATCAGCACTGCGTCGTCCGCCGAGGAGAGCCAGGTCTGGGCCAGCTCCGTAACTGCAAGGCACTCATCGTCCGTTTGTTGGATCAGGCCAACGGAGGGGAGGTAGCGAGTGGCTTCGCGAACGTTTATGGAACGCCCGGAAGACTCTATCGTCACCTCGGTCGCGTATGGGCGGCCGTTCGGGCCTAGGTCTCTCAACAGCGCCGACAGATCGGTGATCGCATCCTCGGTTTTGCCGAGTGGGCTAGGGCAAGTTGAGATGCGCTGCGCCCATTCTCTTGGGCGGATCTCTGATGGCTCCACAGACCAGAACGATAGTTGGACCAACATTGCTGAGTCGAGGAGCAACACGCTGTCATCGGCATAGAAAGACGTTCTGCGTGTCGATGCAGGACGACGGAACGTCCCCCGGATGCGCTTGTCGGGCTTGGTGTCCCATCGCAGGAGGAGGACGTTCATGGGTAACGGTAGCGGTGTGTCCCGCGGTGATCGCAACCGCAACGCGCGGCTGGCTCGGTTGCGGATGCTGGTCCCGCCCGTGAACGCGATCGTCGGCATCGATCTGGCAGACAAGAAGCAGATGGTCGTGGTCACCGACCATGACTCGAAAGTGTTGGCACGCAGAACATTCCGGTGCCGCGCCTGGGATCTGGGTGTGGCGTTGGACTGGGCGGGGAAGCAGGCCGCGGCCAAGGGCTTCGCCGGGGCGACGGTGGCGTGTGAGCCGACCGGTCACCGTTGGCGGGTGCTGGGTCAGCTGGCCGGGGAACGGAACATGCCGTTCGTGTGCGTCCAGCCGATGCTGTCGTCATGGGCGCGGCGCAGCGAGGATCTGACCTTCGACAAGACCGACGAGAAAGACGCCGTGATCATTGCCCGGCTCACGGCGCAGCTGCGCTGTTACGTTCCCGAGCCAGTCGATGAGACGTGGGGCCGGCTGCGGCATCTGGGCGCTCGCCGCGAGCAGCTGCTGGTAGAAGCCGGCAGTCAGGTCCAGCAGATCCGAGCCCTGCTGGAGTGCGTCTGGCCGGCGGCGTTGCAGACCGCCCGGCAACCCTTTCGTTCCCTGACGTGGACCGCCGCGATGAGCGTTGTGGTGGACCGTGATGGCGGCGATCTGTCCCGGACCCGCCGGCTCGGGTTGGTGCGGCTTGAGACGGCGGTGCGCCGCGAGGTCGTCCGACGCGGCCGGCAGCGACCCTGCCTGCGGATCGTGCGGCTGGTGTTCGCGGCGTTGACCGATCCCGCCGGCGTGATCGCCCACCGTGTGGGTGCCTTGGAGCGGGTGGCGCTGCTGCTCGGCGACTGGCTCGAGACCCACCGTCGGCTGCTGGACATCGAGGCGCGGATGACCACGGTCCTGGACGAGCTGCGCCTGACCGACCTCGTGACCTCGATCCCCGGTCTGTCGGCGGTCGGCGCCGCGGCGATCCTGGCCGAGACCGGCGACCCGAAACGATTTGCCAGTGCCCGAGCGTTGGTCAAGCACGCCGGCCTGGCCCCACGAGAGAAGCTGTCCGGCACGTTCAAGGGCCGTACCAAACTGACCGGACAAGGACGTCCCGGGCTACGGCTGGCCGCATGGCGAGCGGTCTGGGGCGCGCAACGCGCCAACCCGGTCTACGCCGCCCGGTTCACCCACCTGACCACCCGGGCGCAGAACAAGCTCGCCGTCACCCAGGCCCAAGCCGTGATCGCCGCAGCGATCCTGCGGCAACTGCACGCCGTCGTCACCACCGGCCGGGCCTGGGACCCGGCCATCGCCACCCACGGCGCCGAACCCCGCACGGTGATGCCCATCGCCGCCTGACATCTGCAGGCGACCCGTCAAGCCCGGTCGGGGCGAGCCCCACGCGGCATTGAGGAACCACGGCTACCTCGACGCTCATCATGGGCAGCCCCGCCCGTCGTCTCACCAACCCGATTACACGCTGCCGGGACCAACCCCGTTACCGCTATGCCGGGACAGACGACGGACGAGGCACCGACCAAGGGCTTGACGCAGAACGTCTTACGCTGATGAGCGTGCACCGTCGCCTCGCCCTCGTCGCAGTCTTCCCGCACCGACGGGGTACCGGCCTCAGCGGCGTGAAGCCCGTCGACCCGAAGTCGTGCCGGTCCCGGTCGCCGACGCCGGCCCGGCCCGCCACGCCGACCGGCCGCACCGCACCCGTCGCACCGCCGGGACAAACCTCTTGTCCAGACCCCGGTCCGGGAGCCGCCTACAAACGGGGCCCCACCCGACCCGATACCGAGCAACGAGAACGTGGCCACGCCCGAGAATCGGATCGTCGCCGGGCCGGCCGGGCGACCAGCAGAGCGCAATCAGATGCGTAAACCCTTCCGGCCGTCACCGCCGATGCTCGCCCCGGCCGACATCCCGGCCCCGCTCGCGACCGTGCGCCAACCCAGGTCAACCCCGGCCGACCACCCGAGGCACCCACCCCGCCAGAGAAGATCCACAACGTCGACCACAGTGGACAACGGCCGTACCTGACGCACCGGCATTCCGACCATGATCCAGACCAGGCGACACGCAAACGCCCTGTTCAGCACGGAACGGCACGAACCCCCGCCGAAACAGCACAGTGACAGCGGAGCACCATCGGAGCACCAAATCCCAGACCCCGGGAAATTCCGTCCCAAGGCGTAGAAGCGATCAAGGCCGTGACCTGCATTTCCGCTGGTCACGACCTTGATCATGAAGTGCGCCCGAAGGGACTCGAACCCCTAACCTTCTGATCCGTAGTCCGAACCCGTCAGATGCTCTCTACGCTGCGTAAGCGGAGCAGCATGGGTGCTGCTGCGTGCTTATACATGCTGAAACGGACGACCGCGTGTCTGCTGGTCAGGGCGATGACGGGAGCGGGGTTCCAACCTTCCGCAGGCGGCGATCGGCCGTGCAGGACGTGCTGTGCTGGTCCCGTTCCGAGCGTGCTGGTCAGGTTCCGAACATCCGAGCACCAACGGAGCACCACCACGGCTGGTAACCACCGGCGCGACGGTCGACGAGCCTCTGTGAGACTGAACCCCTAACCTTCTGATCCGCAGCGGCGATCAACTTGTATATTCCGCACCGGCGGCAGTGACCGAGGCATGGAATCGGTAACCCAGGAGTACTCCAAACTGGAGATCCTTCCATCCGTCAGCCAAAGAATCAACTCCCCCGCGTACTCGCCGTTGTCATCGACAACATTTGCATCCACTGGGAGGATCGACTCGCCCAACGGTGACCTCGGCGTCCCTGGCGAGGTCACCAAATCAACACTTGGAGAACCGGCGGGTGGCCAGTGGCGCAGTACTCGCATGCCAATGAGCTGCGCTCGTAGCTCAACCACACCCGGCACATCCACGGATAGTATCGCCTCAATGACCCCATGTTCTGCCCTGGTCAACGGACGAGGCGCCTCCCCCTGCCGTGATTCCGATCCAATGTCAGCCATACCGCCCCTCAAGGTGTTCTAGGGAACTTCGACGGAACAAATGCCGTTCCTATTCGCGGGACTCCATTAACCATCGCGCCTCGAATCGTCACCGTTTCGCCGTAGATCTGTCTCTGACCTGTTCGACCAGGCTGTTCACCGTGGGCCACGGCGGGGTGAGTTGTGCGGCCTGCACGACTACGACGTCGACCTGGAAGCCGCCGCGATCACCATCACCACCCAGCGCACCAGCGTCGGCTACAAGATCGTCGAAAAGGCGGTGAAGTCGGCGGCCGGGGACCGGGTCGTCGACCTGAGCGACGAGAGCGTGACGAACCTGCGCCGGTACCTGTTCCGCCGTGCCGCGTGGAAGGTCGTCGCCGGTGACGCCTGGGTCGACACCGACATCTTCTTCGTCCGCCAGCGAGACGGAAAGCCGTGGCACCCGGAGACGGTCACCGGCCGGTTCGACCGGCTCGTCGAACGCAGCGAGCTGCCGCCGGTACGGTTCCACGACCTCCGGCACGTCGCCGCGACCCTGATGCTCGCGACCGGGGCAACCATCAAGGAAATCCAGGACACCCTCGGCCACTCCTCCTACAACCTGACCGCCGACACCTACACCTCGGTGCTGGCGGAGCTGAAGAAGACCACGGCCGAGGCGACGACCAAGCTGATCCCGCGCAGGAACCGCCCGAAGGCGGCGTAACGCCGCATCGGGCCGCGGCGCGGGAAATCGCTTGGTGGAAAATTTCCGATTGGGCGCCAGTGAAGTTCAGAAAGCGCGTCAGCCTAGCTTTCGCGGTTGGTGTGTCTACCTTGACCGCACTCGTTGGATCAACGATGTTGGGCTTGGACGCCACAATCCCCCTTGCTATCTGCCTGGGGTACGGGATTTTGGTCGGTGTCGTAAATAGAGGGATAGGTGGCGTCCCCCCTGCGGAGCCGAAGCGATGGCACCGACCCGTCCGCCACAGTAGACTTTCACTCCCGGAGCGGCTGGCAAGGCCAGCGTCGGATCCACAATCCTGGTGGCGGAGGGAGGTCCGAACGAGCACCACGGACAACTCGTACCGCATCATACTTTTGGGGATAGTTATAGCAGTCTTCATCTCCGAAGGGAAGGAGGCTTTCGGCTTCCTAGCCGCAGTGACATGTTTCATTGTTCTTGGCGGCCTGGCCGGATTTACCTCTTCAAAGACGTGGGCCGCTGCGCTATCATTTTGGCAAATCAGCAGAGCTGGATTCGGACCTAAGAGGCTACTGCGATTCCTTGATGATGCGTGCGCCAAGGGCATTCTCTACTCGTTCAACGGTGTGTACAGGTTCCGCAGCGAACGCCTCAGAAAGTTGCTCGCGGACGAATTTCCAGATTTGCTTGACCAGGGCAGCGTAACGTGCACGCACGATCGCGAACGCGGCGGCGAGCCGTAGTCGAGGGTGTTTCGTCGAGGGTGTTTCGTCGACGGCGATTTCGTGGTGTCCGCGGCATAGGTTCTGGATGAAGGCATGTCCGGCGATGACGGCCTGGGCGGTACGGTCGGTGTGCAACCCGCGCATCGATCGGAGCCGGTGTTTGAGCCGGCTGTGATCGGCCTCGACAGGATTGTTCGCATACTGCTCGACGTGTGTTCCTACTTGGGTGCTGACCTTGCTCAAGATCATCTCGCTCAAGGATAGACGATCTTGAGGATGCCTACCAGGGGCTTGACAACGCCAAGAGCCGGCCACCCGAAGGCAACCGGCCCCACCATTCGGCGGTCACACCCGCCGCTGCTTCCCCTTCTCCGTCGCCGGAGAGAACCGCCCCTCCAGGAACAACACGAAGTCGAGAGCGTGATCCCGGCGGGCCTCCTGCACCCGGTCGGTATAGCCCCCGGCCAGCAGCTCGGCCTCATAGTCGGCGAGATGACGGCGCAACTCTGCGGTCACCTTCGCAGGCACCTTCGGCGTCGACATCAGGCACCATCACTTTTCATCTTCTTCTGCCGCTTGATCGCATCCTTACGGAACTCGACGAGGGTCGAGGTGACCGTCTCGGCAGCCACCAGCCAGCCTTCGCCCGGGTCGGGGTTGGGGGTTGAGTTGATGAGGACACCGTCGACCTGAACGAGCCCGTTGTCGTAGGCGACGACGGTGATGGTGAGTTCCAGCCCCTTGTCCTGCTTGCTGGGCTTCACCTTCCAGTGCTTTCGGATGCGGTCGATGGAGGCGGGCATGCTAGTTCCTCTCGTCGGCGACGGCTGCCAGTAGATCGGCTGCCCGCTGCCGCCACAACGCCGTGTCGCTGTCGGGAACCTTCCCGTAGTCCCACTCTTGCCCGCGCCCCTCAGCGTGGACGGGGCCGAGGGTGTTGGCGCACAGCCAGCGTGCGGCCCGCTCGTCGGCGTCCCGGGGCCCGCCGTCGAACACGATGACCCGCTCGTCGCAGACGGCGTCGTCGTTGAACGCTCGGATGATCAGCTTGTCGTCTCGGGCCGGGCCGTCGCCGGGCAGGCCACCAGTAATGTCGATAAGGATCAGGCGGCGCGGCTTCAACCACCGGTCGGTGGCGTCCTTCGCGGCGTTCCACCTCTTCCACACGTCGGCCTCTGTGGTGTTGCGGTCGGAGGTGTAGGCGGCGATGGCGAACCCGGACATGAGGCCGGGCCGCAGGGTCACCCCCAAGTGGTGGTCGTCGCGGATGCTCTCGTGGATGCCGCCGCTGGGGGCGTCAGGGTCGAGGGTCAGCCCGGTGGCCACGTCGGGCGGATCGTCTACGTACGTGTACCGCTGTGTGAGGTCGTCGGCTGTTCAAAGGACGGCGATCGAGGTAGGAGCTCGTTCGTGGCGGGCCAGCGCGCGTATCACCTTCAGAGAACCGTGTCGCCACGCCGCGTGGCTGCCCAGCAGGTGGATCGTCGTTTCGGCCGCTTTCTGCGGCATCGGTGGGGTCGGCACGCCGAGGCTCACGATCGTCCTGCACTGCGAGACATAGATAGAGAGATTGCTATCGCCGGTAGCGCGGACGGCTATCTCGGATCCCGCGCGGCCGCGCAAGCCACTGATGAACGGTGTCGAGATCAGCGCCTGTCAACCTGCGATGCGGATCGACGCGGCGCAGCAACGCGGGGCGCGGATGGTGCGCGGCAACCCACCGGCGGTCGGCATTGGTGATCTCGTCGTCGAGGCAGACAAACGGACGGCCGGCGGCGTACCGCACTAGCGGCCCGGTCTTCCAACGCACGCCGCCCGGTGGCTGCTCGTTGACATCCGGCCGGTCGACGAACGGCAATACGGGAAGACCGAGCCGAGGCGCGATCACCTCGTTCGCGTCCGCCATGCCGTGGCGCGTTGCGGCACCGGTTGGCCGCCGCAGGAGTTGATCGATACTGTGCCTTGGTGGCCCGTACCCAGCTCACCGCCGAGTTGGTGGTTGACGGCCGCGTTCCGCAGGCGTTGGCGCTGTCGCCGGACGGCAAGTGGGTCGCCTACGTAGTCGCCCCGGTCGGGCGGCCTGGCGATCACCCCGTCAGCGAACTCTGGGTCGCCGCCGTCAACGGGACCGCGTCGCCGCGACGGTTGACTTCGGGTGAGGCGTACGACTCGGCGCCGCAGTGGGCCGGAGATTCGCTGCTGATCTACTTTCTCTCGGACCGGGCTGGGCGGGGCACGGCGCAACTGCACCGGGTGGGGCTGGTCGACGGTGTTGTGCAGGCTGTCACGTGCTGGGCCGGTGGGGTGTCAGGTCATCTCCCACTAGCCGATCCGAACCTGGTCGTGATCATCGCAGCCGATGAGACGTCCGTCGAGGACGAACGTCGGGACAGGGAGCGCGACGACGCTCGGGTGTGGGGTGAATGCGTACGCCCGGACCGGCTGCGGCTGCTCGACCTACGCAGCCGGGAGGTTCGGACACCGGATGCGTGCGGCGATCGTCACGTCGTCGAGGTAGTCCAGCGGCCCGACGACGGAATGCTGGCCATCCTCACCTGGTCGACCCCCGACGTAGACCCGGGCCTTCTTGAGCCCAGTCTGCACCTGCTCGACCCGGGCAGCGGCGTGGCGCGGGACCTCGGGCCGGCCGCGGCGGACGCGTCGTCGCTCGTCTGGTGGTCCGCCGACGACGGCTGGCACCTGGCGTATGTCGCGAAGACTCCGCCTGGTCTGGTGGGCGGACACGCAGTTCTCGATGTCGCCGTGCCGATGAGCGGGCCGGTGGGCGGGCACCGTAACCTGACCGCCGGCACGACCGTCTGCCCGAGCGCCCTGGTCCAGGTCGACACCGGTCCACCGCTGGTGCTGGTCGCCGACGGGCTCGACACCGCGATCCACCGGCTCGACCCGGTCGGGCCTCACCTCGTCGAGGTGTCCCGGATCGACGGCCTCGCGACGTCGTTGACCACGAGCCGACACGGTGACGCCGTCGCGGCAGTGGTGAGCACGTCCTACGAGCCGGGGAACGTTCACGCCGGCCCCACTCGCGGGCCGCTGACAAGGCTGACCGATCTCAGGCCCGAACTACGCGACATCCGGTGGGGTGTCCAGGAACGCTTGTCGTACCAAGCATCCGACGGGCTGGCCCTAGACGGCCTGCTGATCCTGCCCACCGGCAGGTCCCGCAAGGACGGACCGTTCCCACTGGTGACAGTTGTTCACGGCGGCCCATACCAACGGCACGCCGACCGCCTCCAGCTGGGCTGGCACCCGTCAGGCCAGTGGCTGGCCACCGCGGGCTACGCCGTGTTCCTGCCGAACCCGCGCGGCAGCCAAGGCCACGGCCACGAATTCGCAGCGCGCGTCGCCGGCGCGGTCGGCCTGGACGAGTGGACCGACATCCGCGCCGGCATCGACCTGCTCATCGCCGACGGCGTCGCCGACCCCAACCGGCTGGGCATCGGCGGCTGGAGCCACGGCGGCTTCATGGCCGCCTGGGCCGTCGGACAGACCGACCGGTTCAAAGCCGCCGTGATGGGAGCAGGAATCAGCGACTGGGGAATGCTCGCCGCAACCGGAGAGGAAGGACCGTTCGAGGCCGCCCTCGCCGGCAGCAGCGGCTGGGAAGGACCAGGCCCACACCACCACGACCAGCTCAGCCCGATTTCGTACGCCTCCAGAGTCCACACACCGGTGCTGATCCTGCACGGCGAAAACGACACAAACGTTCCGGTCTCACAGGCGCAGTTCTACCACCGCGCGCTACGCAGGTTCGGAGTCGAGCACGAGTACGTCGTCTACCCCCGGGAAAACCACTCGATCCTCGAACGCAACCACCAACTCGACGTGCTCCACCGCACCCGCGCATGGTTCAACCGATGGCTCAGATGACCCGCCGCCTGCCGTCGCCACCGCAGCGCGCAGAACGCGGCATGAGAGGACACGTCGGTCGATCAGACAACGCACTGTGCCGTCACCGACGATGTATGGCCGCGTCTGGTGCGACATTGTCGCTGCATGACATCGGCTAACCGGACTCTATGGGTCTCCCAAGCCCGTGCCGCGTTGATCGTCGCCGCCACGCGGAGGACCCTCCTCACCTACGGCGAGCTTGGCATGGCATTGGGGATGGAGGGCATCAGCCTGCGGAACCAGCTTCGACACGTTCTCGACGATGTATCCGAGGACTGCCGGTCCAGAGGCGAAGACTGTTCCCTCGCGGCCCTCGTGGTCAATAAGGATACGGGTGAGCCGGGTGCGGGCTGGGTCAACGGCGTTCGCGACTGGCCGCAAGAGGTTCGCCGGGTTTTTCAACGATGGTCTCCCAAGTAGCCGACGAAACAGTGGCGTAGAGGCAGCAACAGGGCACGCAGCCGTCTCGACGCTGTCCGGGCGGTTGCTCGCACCAGCGCGCGTACCTTCGTTCCGCCGGAGGACGTCAGCCTCGACCCGCCGTGGCCCGACCAACTCATCCTTGACGTAGTGCTGGCATGGCCCCAATGATCGCAGTCGAATGGAGAACTTTCGATGAGCACTGTCACCGATCCGCGCGTGGACGGGGCAATCCCGATGAGTGCATACGAAGGACAGGTATGGGACAGGCTCAACGAGCACTGGCAGCGCCGCAACAACCGCCGTGGTCTGCCCAATTGGGCGAGCGCTGCGCTCGATTGCTCCAGTGAGGTCGCGCGAAACGCCGCGATCCGCGCCACCAGGGCTGTGCCGGAGGCGATCAAGGAGCCAGTCCGTCGCGGGGGTGACGCGGTTGCCAGCATGGCCCTGCGGCCGGCGGCCGAAGGCGCGGTAGCGCTGCTGGAGCTGGTCAACGCCTGGGCCTTGGAGCTCAACGACCCGAAGGGTGTCGAGAAGGTCGCCCGTAAGCGTGGCCTCGAACTCGGCAGTTTCGCTGAGCTGCAGCAGCAGGACCTCAAGGTGTGCGACCGGCTCCTGACCCGCAACACACTCAGGTGGCGAACCGCCGGCGCGGTCGAAGGTGGCGCCATGGGCCTGCTGGCCATGGTCCCCGTCGCCGGGATCCCCGCCGCGATGACCGCGGACATCCTCGTCATCCAGGTCCTGAGCGCGTCGATCGCATCACGCATCGCGTACTCCTACGGCTACGACGCTAAAGATCCCTCCGAGCAGCTCTTCATCGAGCGTCTAGTACACCGGTCCTTCATGGCACAGGCGGTCAAAGTGGGGCCGCTGCGCGAGACCGCACGAGCGGCCAACGCGATCAAGGGACGCGTGAGATGGTCAGTCAAGCTCCGCGCGGACCATCGCCTCGTGGCCGCCCTTGAGAAATTGCTGCTGCGTGTGGGTCCGGCCGGTGCCAGGGTTCCCGTTCAGAACGTCGCCAAGGCCGTGCCACTCGTGGGCGTCCTCATCGGTGCCGGGATGAACTCCGCAGTCCTAGGCAGCGTGGCCGCCGACGCCCAACGGTATTGTCAAACCCGATTCCTGTGCGACAAGTATGGGCTGCCGATGCCTGCCGCACTGGCCACCGAGCGGGACGACGTCGACCACAAAGCCGACGCCACGTGACAGTCGAACACTGCGGAGGGGTACCAGGCATGGTCACCGTTGAGGATTCAGAAGGACGGGCGGAGCGGGCTCTGCTGATCTCTCGTCGGTCTGCGACGCAGCCCTTCCGGGGTGAACGAGAACGAGCCCGAGAAGTCCCCGGGCCGGTGACGCACCGCGAGCACCACCGGCTCGGGATGCACACCACGCAGCCGGGCGTCAGGCGCGACGTTAGCGATAGTGTTCCACAGGTGCAGGCAGATCAGGTGGTCGTCCGGGTCCGCCGTGGTGTAGGCGAAGGTCTTGGAGTAGAACGAGTTGGTCCCGCCGATCCAGAGCGACGGCGCGCCGAACGTCTCGATGACCTCCGACAGCGTCCGGTCCTGCGCAACCCATCCGTCGAGGTCGGCCATCAACTGTCGATACTCGGCCTTTGACAAGGCCCGATCCAGGTCGAGCCAGCCGCACCTGTGGGCGATGCCGGCATACATCGATGCCGTCGCGTCCCGCAACGCGCCTGCCGGCAGGACGTCGCAGTAGGCGCCCCGAACGCCGGTAGCGGTGAAGGCACGCCGCTCGCGCAGCCCGTCACACTCCGCCCACCACCGCGACAGGCTGCCATTCACAGCGGCCATCGCCTCCAACACCAGCCGCTCGGCTGTCTCGTCTCGGCCATACATGCCCGGGCGACGCAGCACATCGTTGACCTGCTTACGATGATGCCGACGCGCCTCACCAAGAATCGAATTCCCGCCGCTCATCACCACCGATCATGCCCGATGCGGCGGATTCCATTGTCCTGGACACCCGGCGCCCGACTCAGCGTCGCGGCGCGCCAGATGTGAGCTGTTGCCGGGCTGCGGTGGGCCACGATGGTGTGGACGGACGTGGCGTGGTTGATCATTGAGCGGTGATGACCCCCGACTCGCTGCGGGCTGACCCTGGTGGGTTCTCGTTGGCCGTTCCACCGCTGTTCGCCGCGCTGGCCCCGGCGCGGAGCATTCTCATCGCCGGCGCGGGCGGGGTTTCGACGTGTATGCCGGACTGCCCCTGGCGTTCGCCCTGTGGCACGGCGGCGCACAGGTGCACCTGGCCAGCCTGTCCTTCTCCGGACTTGAGCTGATCGACCGACACGCCTTGGTGGCGGAGCACGTCGCCGCCGTACGGCCCGACACCACAAGCCCGGAACTGGTACTTCCCCAAACGAACACTCGCCCGCTGGCTGGCCGCTCAACAACTACCCTCGACCATGTACGCCTTCCCACCCCTCGGCGTCCAGACCCTCCGGCAG
This sequence comes from Micromonospora sp. KC207, assembly GCF_004348615.1. NCBI lineage: Bacteria > Bacillati > Actinomycetota > Actinomycetes > Micromonosporales > Micromonosporaceae > Micromonospora > Micromonospora sp. KC207. Next base: position 614 of record NZ_SMKJ01000134.1, on the reverse strand, counting down.
GCATACCAGCACCTGGTCGAACACCTCGACATCGACGCGATCATATTGGTTGACGGCGGCACCGACATCCTCCTACGCGGCGACGAAGCCGACCTCGGCACTCCGGTGGAAGACATCACCAGCCTCGCCGCCGTCGCCGCGCTGGACGTACCGGTCAAGCTGGTCACCAGCCTCGGCTTCGGCATCGACGCCCACGACGGCGTTAACCACACCCACGTGCTGGAGAACCTCGCCGCACTCGACCGCGACGGCGGCTACCTCGGAGCCCTGTCCATCCCCAGCACCAGCCGCGAAGCAGCCCTGTACCACGCGGTCGCCGATGCCTAGGCCGCCACCCCGGACCGGCCCAGCATCGTCCAAGGACAGATCGCCGCCGCCACCAGCGGCGCCTTCGGAGACATCCAGTTCACCCGCCGCACCCGCGACGGCGCCCTGTTCGTCAACCCTTTGATGGCCATCTACTTCACCGTCGACCTCGACACACTCGCCGCCCGATGCCTCTACCTCGACCGCATCGAGAACACCATCGGCAGACGACAGGTCACCACCCGCATCCAAACCTTCCACGACGAACTCCTCCACACACGCATCCCCCGCGCCTACCCCCACTGAAC
>NZ_SMKJ01000133.1:0-17467 GCF_004348615.1 Micromonospora sp. KC207 | reverse complement strand
GGTCGGGCCCGCCCCTCCTGGTCGGCGTAGGCGGTGCGTGGCCCAAGTACGAGGTGGCCGCCGGCGTGAGCGTAGGCGGCCAGCCAGTCGATGGTCGCGTCGTCGACGAGATACAGCGCAGGGACGACGAGGACCGGGTGGCGTCGCACCGCCTCTTCGGACGTGGTCGCGAGCGGATGTGAGCCGTGCAACTGTCGGGAATGGACGATGCGAACCTGGCGCCCGGCGTCGAAGGCGCCGCGATAAAAGGGGTCGAAAATGCCGTGATAGGCACCCCCGTCGGGGCCTCCGTCGGCTTTGGACAGTGGTGGATACTTCTGCATGAGCCAGTTACTGGTTGTGGAGTACACCATCGTGATGTCGGCGTCCGGCTCGAGTCCCGCGACCACCGAGCCGGCGGCGGCGAGCTCGGCTCCCAGTCGGCAGATTTCGGCGTACGTGCGGCCAGGCTGTCCACTGTGCGGCAGCACGCCGCCCCAGTAGGTTTCGGCGCCGAAGTGGAGCGTGTGCCAGTGCCAGTACTCGATCGCCCGGGCACCGCGGGCGATGAGCGCCCACGCGGCTTGGCGCCACTGGCCGTCGTAGGCCGGCTTGTTTTCCCACGGGGCGCCGATGCCCGTGGCGTTGGTCTCCGTGACGAGAAACGGTTCCTGCCGGGAGGAGAACATCCGGTCCGCGCTCGCGAACACCGCCCACACCCCGGTGCTGAACCAGTGACTCGTGACGTCGCGGTCGGGTAGTGCGAGGCCGTCCTGCATGGCGTAGTACGGGTTGCCGGCCGTGACGTCGAGCCGGTCGGTCAACCGGTCGTCGTCCACTGCCGGGCGGCCGTAGGAGATGCAGGTGGTGACGAACTGGTCCGGGCGGGCGTACTCGCGGACGATGTCGGCCTGCCAGCCGATGAACTCGGTCGTCTGCTGCGCCTGGAATTCCCGCCAGGCGATGTCGTACTGCGGCTGGGCGTTGCCGTCCGGGGCCCACAGGTCGGCCCAGGTGGACAGCCGGTGTGACCAGTAGACCAGGCCCCATTCCCGGTTGAGGGTCTCGACGTCGCCGTAGGTGGCGCGTAGATGGTCGACGAAGCGCTGGAAGACGCCGTGGTTGTGCAGCAGCTCGTTGCCCGGTTCGTTGTCCACCTGGTAGCCGATGACGGCCGGGTGCTGGGCGTAGCGGCCGACGATGCGGCGGATCACCCGCTCGGCGTGGAAGCGGAATGCAGGGTGGGTGAAGTCGACTTCTTGGCGGCCACCCCACGGGATGCGCTGCCCGGTGGCCCGTTCACCGGCGATTTCCGGATAGAGTCGGGCCAGCCATGGTGGTACGGCGTAGGTCGGGGTGCCGAGGATGACCGAGATTCCCCGTTCGTGTGCGCCGTTGAGCACGGGGGCGAGCCACTCGAGGTCGAAGCGGCCGTTGTCCGGCTCCCAGGTCGACCACACCGATTCGCCGACCCGGATGACGGTGAAGTTGGCGTCCGCCATGAGGTCGAGGTCGGTCTTGAGCCGCTCGTAGGGCTGGTACTCGTGGTAGTAAGCGGCGCCGAACAGGACTCGTGCGGGAAGGGCCATCTCCTCAATCCCCCTCGTACTCGAACCAGTCGAAGTGGACGGTGCCGGTCGCGGCGTACATGCCGATCACCCGTCCGGTGAAGCCACCGCCGACCTCGGTCGACAGGTACCGGCCGTCAAGGGTCGCGAGCGGGGTGAAGCCGCCGTCGGGCTCCTCGATGCCCAGCGATATGCTGTCCGGCCCGCTGCGGGCTTCTCTGGGCTCCTGGGTCGCCGCCTGGACAACGACGGTCACCAGACCGAAAGGTACCGACCGGGCCGCGAGCGCCGCACGCACCGGACCGATCCGGGCGAAGACCTCCACCCGTCCGGCTGCCACCTCGATCTCGTAGTGGTGCTGCTCGTCGAGGCGGACAGCCAACCCGCCGCGCCCTTGGCCGGCGTCGACCAGGGCCCGTGCCCGGCAGGACAGGTGCTGCTGGCGGCGCCCGAGGAACGTCACGTCAGGGTCGTCGAGCGATCGTCCCCGGGCACGCAGAGTCAGCCACCCAACTCGCTCCCTGGTGGTGCACGCGGCGACCGGGCGATCCCGCACCGAGATCCAGTGTGGACGTAGGGTGGACTCGTCGAAGTCATCGCGGGCGGGCGCGACGGCGGCCGGCTGGAGCGGCCACGCGGGGGCCGGCATGACGGGCCGGAGCTCGCCGACGACCGGCCAACCATCGACCCACGCCACCGGCACCAGGTACGTCTCACGGCCCAGTACGTGCCAGCCGGGGGTGCCGCCCCGTGGTCGCACGCCCAGCAGCACCATCCACCAGGAATCGTCGGGTGCCTGTACCAGGTCCGCGTGGCCGGTGTTCTGGATCGGATGAGCGATGCCGCGATGGGTAAGGATCGGATTGGTCGGGCACGGCTCGAAGGGGCCCGTGGCTGCCGGCCCACGAGCGATCGAGACCGCGTGGCCGCGCTCGGTGCCGCCTTCGGCGATGAGCAGGTACCAGTAGTCGCCGATCTGGTACAGGTGCGGCGCCTCTGGAGCGCTGGCGCCCGGTGTGCCCGACCAGATGCGGCGTGGTGCACCCAATGACTTCCCGGTGTACGGGTCGATGCGGACCTGCGCGACGCCGGCGACGGTGCACCAGCAGTTGCCCTCGTCGTCCCAGACGAGATCCGGGTCGATGCCGGCCACCCCGGGTAGCCGTACCGGGTCGGACCAGGGTCCGGCCGGATCCGTGGTCGTGAAGAGCAGGTTGCCGTGGTCCGCCACGTTCGTCGTGATCAGCCAGAACTGGCCGTCATGGTGTCGAAGCGTGGGCGCGTAGATTCCGGCGGACGAGGGCATGTCGGCTGGCAGGCGTAGCTGGCTGGGCCGGTCCAAGGCGTTTCCGATCTGCGCCCAGTGCACCAGGTCCCGGCTGTGCAGGATCGGTACGCCCGGGAAGTACTCGAAGCTCGAACATGCGAGGTAGTAGTCCGCCCCCACACGGCAGATGCTCGGATCAGGGTGGAAACCGGGGACGACAGGGTTGGTGATCGTGTCGCCCGACACGTGCGCATGCGACACCCTCATCGGTCCTCCCAGGTGTGACTGCGTACGCGGACGACCACGCGAGAAACTTTTTCTATGTGTGCGCGATAGTTGCCCAGGCTAAGTCAGGCGGCCGACGCCCGTCAACGGTCGTCGAGCGGAGTCAGGCCGGTCAGCTCGACGGCGGCGCGGTGCTCTTCCGGACGACCAGCGTCGTCGCGATCTCGAGACCTACCTGTTGCGGCGTCTCGCCGCGACCGAGGGCCAGCGCCATCTCGGCCGCGGTCACCGCCATCTCGGCCACCGGCTGACGGACGGTGGTCAGCGGCGGATCCGCCCAGGCCACCACCTGCAGGTCATCGAAGCCGACCACGCTCAGGTCGTCGGGGACGCGCAGCCCCGCCTCGCGCACAGCCTGGTAGACACCGAGCGCCTGCATGTCGTTGGACGCGAACATCGCCGTCGGTCGGTCTGACCGGGAGAGCAGGGCGGCCGCCGCGGCATGCCCGTGCTCACGGGTGAGCTCGGCCCGGACCACCAACTCGGGATCGACGGGCCGGCCAGCGGTGTCCATGGCCGCGCGAAATCCGTCCTGGCGGGCGCGGCAGAACAAGGAATCCGGCCCGGTGATCATCGCGACGCGGCGGTGTCCCAGCTCGGCCAGATGCCGGCCGACCGCGCGACCGCCGGACCAGTTGGCAGCGCCCACGAACGGGGTGTCGACCGGAAGGTCGTGGATCGGGTCGACGACGACGAACGGGATACCTTTCGCACGCAGCTCGTCGCGCTCGGCCTCGGGCAGCTGAGAGACGGCCAGGACGCAGTGCGGCCGCCGGGCGACCGTGTCGTCCCAGGCCGGGGAGCCGGTCGAGTCGGCCCGCCCGAACTCCGAGACCATCACGCCGAACCGATGCTCGCGGGCCACCCGTTCCACGCCCCGGATGATCTCCACTGCCCCGATGACGTCCATCTCGCGGAAGACGAGTTGCAGGAGATTGCTGCGGTTGCCCGCGGACGGCTTGCGGTAGCCGTAGGTGTTGACCAACTCCTCGATCCGGGCGCGCGTCTCGGCTGACACCCGCGCCCGGCCATTGATCACCTTCGACACGGTGGGGATCGACACGCCGGCGAGCTCGGCGATGTACGCGATGGTGACGGGCCTGATCCCGTCGTCCGCGCGGCGCTCCTGCTTCACCGCCGGTCCCTCCGAGCTGCCGACCCGCCCCGTCTGGCCATCATGGCTCCATTCCGGTTACCCCAAAGGATCGTGGCAACCGGACGCATCGCGTCGTGTGCCGGTACCGGATCATTCTGCCACCCTCACGTCTCACCTGTTGCCTATGTCACATCGACTCTGCTATGTTTCCCGACACCTTGAGGAAAGTTGTCGAACATGTTACGTCGATGGTCAGTCGAGGGTACGCGTAGCGAGTTTCGAAGCGCTTCAACCCGGCCCGAATGTGAGCGCTAACAACCCCACTCCCCATCTGCCGAGCAACAACCCGCAAGCGGCGGCGCGCGCACGGGTGAGTGCGGGGCACCGTCCCCAGGCAGCGACCGGCACCGCCCAACGACCGCATGGATGGCGGGCACGGGGGGCGCGACCCGCCCGTACGGGCCCACAGACCAGACCAACGATTTCCCGGAGGGAGCTTGTGTGAACCAGTCATTCGATCGGCGGCGCTTTCTGGCCCTTGTGGGCCTGGGTGCGGCCGCGGTCACCGGGAGCGGGGGGCTCGCCGGCTGCACCTCGAAAGGGACCAGCGGCGACGGCGGGACCAACGCAGGGGAACTGTCGAGGGTCCTACCCCGCTACATCCCGAACACATCGGTCAAAGCGGATATCCAAAGCATCACTGGCAAAAACGGTGCAAGCTCCGACCCGATCTTCCTCAAGTACCCGGACAGCCCCGTCACCACAGTCAGCGGAGTGCCGGGCAAGGGCGGCAGCTACACCACGATGACCCCGCTGTGGGGCTCGATCCCGCCCTCGAGCGGAAACCCGTACTACGAGGCGGTCAACCGCGCGCTCGGCGCCACGTTCACGATGCAACCCGCCGACGGCAACACCTACGGCGACAAGCTGCCCCCGCTCTTCGCCGCGGACAAGCTGCCCGACTGGATCCAGATGGCGCCCTGGATGACAACGAAGCTGAACTTCGCCAAGGCGGTCGGGGAGAAGTTCGTCGACCTCTCGCCCTACCTTGCCGGCAACGCCATCGAGGCCTACCCGAACCTCGCGAACATCCCCTCCAGTGCGTGGGCCGCGGGGGTGTGGAACGGCAAGCTCTACGGCTTCCCGGTCTCGTCGACCGGCTTCAACAGCGCCGGCACCTATTTCTACCGCAAGGACATCTTCGACCAGCTCGGCATCGCCGCCGACGGCATCAAGGGCCCGGACGACCTCACCGCCCTCGGCAAGCAACTGACCGACGCGAAGGGCGGCCGCTGGGCCTTCGATGACATGTTCGGCGGCGGCGGAGCCTACGCGGCCCAGATCTTCAAGTTTCCGCTGTCCTGGGACCTCGACTCGGCGGGCAAGCTCATCCACAAGTACGAGACCGAGGGCATGCTCGCGGCGCTCGACTGGCACCAGAAGCTGGTGAAGGCGGGCTACGTCCACCCGGACGCGGTCGCGGGCAACACCGAGACGGACCAGCGGTTCCGCAGCGGCAAGGTCGTGTGCCATGCCGGCGGGGTCGGCGCGTGGAACAGCGACGACGCCGTGTCGGGCACCTCCGCGAACCCCCGTTACAACCGTCAGGCGTTCAAGGCCCTGTCGATAGATGGCCAGCCGGAGGTGGAGATCGGCAGCGGCGCGGGCTGGTTCAGCTATCTGAACAAGAGGCTCAGCGATGACCAGATCAAGGAGTGCCTCGCGGTCGCCAACTACCTCGCCGCACCGTACGGGTCGAAGGAGTGGCTGGCCGTGAACTTCGGCACGGAGGGCGACCTGTACGAGATGAAGGACGGCAACCCGGCGCTGACCGAGAAGGGCAGCAAGTACGTCGCCACCTCGTACCAGTGGCTGGCCAGCCCGCCCTCCGTCGTCGTGCCGAAGGCGGGCTTCGTCCAGGTCGCCAAGGACTTCGGTGCGTGGCAAGCCCAGGCGGTCCAGTACGCGGTGAAGCGGGTCTTTTTCGGAATGAACGTCACCGACCCGGCGCAGTACGCCACCATCGACCAGCCGGTCGTCGACACGATCACGGATGTGCGCTTCGGCCGGAAGACCCTCCAGGACTACAAGAACGCGGTCGAGACGTGGCGGAAGGCGGGCGGCAACGCAATGCGCGACTTCCGGAAAAGCGTCATGGACCGGTACGGCACCGGTCTGAACAGCTGACAGTCGAGTATGGAGTTTGCCGTTGGGTGGGCGGTAGGGCCCCATACCTGCTGAAGTCCACACGAGTGCGAGGGAGGGTCATTGGCCACCGTTGCCGGGGCCGGCGCGGGCGCCCCATCCGAAGTGACAGGTGGCGGCGCCACGTCGGCGAACGCCGCCAAGTCCGCCCGCACGAACCGTCTGACGTGGTGGATGCGTCTCAAGCGCGACCGGTCTCTGCTCATCATGGCGCTGCCCGCCGTTGCGCTGACCATCGTCTTCGCGTACCTGCCGATGTTCGGCGTGATCACCGCGTTCAAGTACTACGACATCTACGACGGGTTTTTGGCGAGCCCATGGATCGGGCTCACGAACTTCGAGCAGCTGTTCAACGACCCCGTGTTCTGGCTGGCGCTCAGGAACACGCTCGTCCTCAGCGCGATCCAGCTCGTCCTCTTCTTCCCCATCCCGATCGCGCTCGCGCTGCTGCTCGACTCCATCATGAGCAGCCGGATCCGCTCGTTCGTGCAGTCGGTGGTCTACCTGCCGCACTTCTTCTCGTGGGTGCTGGTCATCACCATTTTCCAGCAGATGCTCGGTGGCGCGGGCGTGCTGAACCAGATCCTGCGTGACGTGGGGCTGCAGACCTGGGACGTCATGACGGACCCGGGGGCGTTCAAGTACCTCGTCACCGCGCAGGCGGTGTGGAAGGAGGCGGGCTGGGGAATCATCATCTTCCTCGCGGCGCTCGCGGCGATCGACCGGTCGCTCTACGAGGCGGCCGCGGCCGACGGCGCCGGGCGGTGGCGGCGGTTGTGGCACATCACGTTGCCCGGGCTGCGCGGCATCATCGTGCTGCTGCTCGTGCTGCGCCTGGGCAACGCGCTCACCGTTGGCTTTGAGCAGATGCTGATTCAACGCCAGGCGGTAGGTGCCGACGCGTCTGAGGTGCTCGACACGTTCGCCTACCACCGCGGCGTGATCAGCAACGACTTCGGCTTCGGCACAGCGGTGGGACTCTTCAAGGGAGTGGTATCCCTTGTACTGATCCTTGCCGCGAACAAGGTGGCGCACATGTTCGGTGAGGATGGGTTGTACCGGCGATGAGCTCGACAGTTCTGGAACAGGCGGCAAGCCGCCGCAAGCGTCGTACCGACCGGGCCGCGTGGGAGGAGCCACCCACCGCGCTCGGCCAGGCCGGCAAGGGAGCGGCGATCACGCTGGTGCTCGCGGTCGTCCTCATTCCGCTCTGGACGATCGTGGTGACGAGCCTCTCCCCGCAGTCGTCCATCAACAAGGCCGGGGGGCTGGTGGTGGTCCCCGACGGCATCACCTTCGCGGCGTACCGGCGGATCCTCGACAACGAGCTGGTCATGCACTCGCTGTGGGTGAGCATCTGGACCACCGTCGTGGGCACCGTACTGTCGCTCGTCGCCACCATCCTGTGCGCATACGGGCTGGTCTACCCGCGATCGTTCGCGCACCGCACGATCCTCGGCCTGCTCATCGTCACGATGTTCTTCAACGGTGGGCTGATCCCGTTCTTCCTCGTGGTGACCGAGCTCGGCGGGTACAACCAGTACTGGTCGCTCATCGTGCCCGCGTCGATCTCGGTATTCAACATCATCGTGATGCGCGGCTTCTTCGCTAACACCGCTCAGGAACTCATGGACGCCGCGAAGGTCGACGGCGCCGGGCACTGGCGCACCCTGTGGTCGGTGGTGCTGCCGACGTCGAAGCCCGTCGTCGCGGTCATCGCGCTCTTCTACGGCGTCGGCTACTGGAACACCTGGTTCAATGCGCTGCTGTTCCTGCCCGGCAACGACAAGTGGCCACTGCAGATGGTTCTCTACACCTACACCTACCGGGGCAATCCCATGCCCAACACCGGCATGACCGCCACCGGGCAGTACTACGGCCACCAGGAGATCGCTCCGTTGGCGATCCAGATGGCGGTGGTGGTGCTCACCCTCGTCCCGATCCTGGTGGTCTATCCGTTCATCCAACGCCATTTCGCCAAGGGCATGCTGCTGGGGGCCATCAAGGGTTGAGCGCATGCTCCGCAGACTTCACGTGTTTGGTCCTGGTCGCCGCGCGAGTCCAAGGCCGACCTCTCGTAACCATCGCAAAGGAGCACATCATGCAACGACGCACCTTCATCGCATCCGTCGGCGCGGCCGCGGTCGCCGGCGCCCTGCCCGCCCCGGCCTTCGCGAAGACTAGGGCGGGCAGGGACGCCTACGCCTGGAAGAACGCGGTCGTCAACGGCGGCGGCTTCGTGCCGGGCATCATCTTCAACGAGACCGAGCCGAACCTGATATATGCCCGCACCGACGTCGGCGGCGCCTACCGGTGGCAGGAGGACACCCGGACCTGGAAGCAGCTGCTCGACTGGGTCAGCCGCGACAAGTGGGGCTACTACTACGTCGTCTCGATGGCCACCGACCCGGTCGAACCCAACCGCGTCTACGCCGCGGTCGGCGCCTACACCAACGGCTGGGATCCGAACAACGGCGCGGTTCTCTACTCCGACGACTACGGCGAGACCTGGGGCATCGCCGAACTCCCGTTCAAGCAGGGGGGCAACATGCCCGGCCGCGGCATGGGCGAACGCCTCGCCGTCGATCCGTTCGACAACGCGACCGTCTACCTGGGCACACCCAGCGGGAACGGCCTGTGGCGCTCGCGCGACCACGGCCGCACCTGGGCGAGGGTCGAGGCGTTTCCCAACCCTGGCAACTTCGTCGTCGATCCCAACAACGACTACCTCGCCGACAATCAGGGCGTCATTTGGATCGACTTCGACGAGATCGGCGACAAGATCTACGTTGGCGTGGCCGACCCGGACGACCCGTTGTACGTGTCCGGAGACCGCGGCGCGACCTGGCAGCCGGTCGCCGGCGCGGCCGCAGCGCTCGGCACCGCCGATGGGAACCGCACCATTCCCAAGCAGTCCGCTGTGGACGACACCAACGGGTACCTGTACGTCATCACCAGCTGGGACCCCGGCCCCTACAACGGCGGGCCCGCCTCCGGGCGGGGCGGCCGGATCCAGCGCCTGGCGACCCAGACCGGCGAATGGACCGACGTCACCCCCGCCTACAACCCGAGTCGCGCGATCCCCGGCTTCGGCGGAATCACCGTCGACCGCCAGAACCCCCGCACCCTCATGGCGTCCACGTGCAACAACTGGTGGCCCGACGAGATCCTCTACCGCTCCACAGACTCCGGGCAGACCTGGTCGCTCAGCTGGGACTACGCCGAAGGCCAGGACCGCACCGACCGCTTCGTCATGGACAGCACCGACGCCCCGTGGGTGTCGTGGAACGGCACCGACCAGGGGCCGGCGTACGCGGTCAAGCACGGGTGGATGATCGAAGGCCTGGCGATCGACCCGCACAACTCCGACCGCATCATGTGGGGCACCGGCGCCATGATCTGGGGCACCGAGGAACTGACGCGGTGGGACACCCAGGGCAAGCTGATCGGCCAGAACGAGGCCGGGCAGCGGATCGCCCTGCCGATCGAGCGGTTCACGGTCGGGGTACGGGCCAAAGGCGTCGAAGAGACCTGGGTCCGCGACATCGCCGCCCTCGGCGGCACCCTCGTCTCCGCCATGGGCGACGTCAGCGGCTTCGTCCACACCGACCTCAACCGGCCCGAGACGATGCTCCGCCCGGGCTGGGGCGGCAACAGCCTCGACTTCGCCCAGTCCAACCCGAACATCATCGTCGGCAGCGGCGAAGTCAACGCGGACGTGGACAGCCACGTCATCGTCTCCACCGACCGCGGGGAGACCTGGCGGGCCGCCGCGCGGCTCGAAGGCGTCCCGGGCGGCGGCTCCGGCACCGTCGCCATCACCGCCGACGCCTCCGCGCTCCTGTGGTCCCCCACCAACACCGACAAGACCCCGGTCTACAGCACCGACCTCGCCCAGACCTGGAACCCGGTCCAGGGGCTCCCCGCGGGAGCGCGGATCCGGTCCGACCGCGTCAACCCGGCCGTTCTGTACGCCTACTCCGGCGGCAGGTTCTACCGCAGCACCGACAAGGGCCGGACGTTCACCGACACCGGAGCGACCGGCCTGCCCGCAGAAGGCGTCGACGACTTCCGGGTCGCCCCCGGCCGCGCGGGCCACGTCTGGCTCGCCGGCCGCAGCGACAAGGCCGAGGTCGCGACCGGCCTGTGGCGCTCCAAGGACGGCGGCGTGAACTGGACGCGTATCAGTGGGATCGACCTGGCGATCGGGGTCGGTTTCGGCAAGGCCGCCAGGCGATCCGGTTATCCGGCGATCTACACCTCGGCCACGGTCCGCGGCCAGGACGGCATCTTCCGCTCGATCGACGGCGGCAGCACCTGGTACCGCATCAACGACGACGCCCACCAGTGGGCCTTCGCCGGCAGCGCCATCACCGGCGACCCGCTCGTCTACGGCCGCGTCTATCTGTCAGCACGCGGCGTGATCTACGGCGACATCACCCACTGACGAAAGGGAGCCGCCCCCTGCCCTTCCCCTCGTAGCGTGGAGGCCAGAGCTTGAGGGACAGAGGTTCATGACTGAGACGAGACGGCAGTTCGATCCGGAGTTCCGGGCGGGCGCGGTGCGCATAGTGCGGGAGACGGGCAAGTCGATCGCGCAGGTCGCCCGTGACCTGGGGATCAACAGCGGGACCCTGGCCAACTGGGTGAAGAGGGACCGCGAGGCTCGCGGTGGGGCCGCTGCCGGGCAGTTGGCCGAGGACGAGCGGTCGGAGCTGGCCCGGCTGCGGCGGGAAAACGCCGAGTTGGCGATGGAGCGTGATGTCCTCAAGCGATCCGTGGTCCTGTGGGTCAAGGAAGCGACGGGCCGGTGAGCGTGGCCGCTTTCATCGCTTCCCAGAGGACCGAGCATTCCGTGCCGCACGCGTTGGCCTGCCGGGCGTTGGGGGTGTCCGAGTCGTGGTTCTACAAGTGGCGGGACCGCCGCCGACCCGCCGCGGTGACCGGCGTGTCCGGCTGGCGGCGGCGGTCCGGAAGGTGTTCGACGACTCGGGCGGCGCCTACGGCAGCCCTCGTATCGGGATCGAGTTGCGCGAGCAGGGTTGGCGGGTCTCGGACAACACGATCGCGCAGGTCATGGCCGATGCCGGTCTGACCGCCCGGGTCAGGCGTCGCCGCCGGAGCCTGACCCGCCAGGGCACACGTCCGGCCGCGCCGGACCTGGTCAGACGCAAGTTCACCGCGTCGGCGCCGGACCGCGTCTGGTGCGGCGACATGACCGAGATCCGCACCGACGAGGGCAAGCTCTACCTGGCCACTGTCATCGATCTGTACTCGCGTCGGATCCTCGGCTACGCGATGGGCGTCCACCACGACGCCGGGCTGGTCGTCGCCGCGCTGAACATGGCGCCGTCACCCGAGGCGGCACCGTCGACGGGGTGATCTTCCACAGCGACAGAGGCAGCGAGCACTGCTCGACCGAGTTCGCCCAAGCGTGCGCCCGTTGGAAGGGCCCTCCACGATTTCAGGGGATTGACAGACAACTTCCTCCCCCACGGCCATCAGATTATGGTCAAGAAGCTCCAGAAAGCGGGGGTGGCTCAGCCCGGCGGCCGGGCGGCGGTGAGGAGCCGGGGCGCCTGGATGTGGGTGAACGCCTTGGCCACCTTGGAGGTGGGCAGCTGTTCCTGACGTAGCTCGTGGATCGTCTTCTCGCCCGAGTCAACGACCGCGATGTGGCCGTCACGCCAGACCATATAGTTGTTCGTGTCCAGCACGATCTTGCCGGCCAACTCGTCGACCGGCATGTCGTTTACCACCTTGAGGGGCACGGCCACGACGGCGAAGTCGCCGGCCGCCGCGGCGTCGGCGGCGGAGGCGGCGTGGGCCGCCGGGCCGAGTTCGGCGATCAGGCCGGCCAGCGTCTCGGGCTCCCGCGAGTTGGCGATGACCACCCGGTAGCCGCTGGCGAGGGCGGCGCGGGCGATCTGGCTGCCAACCTCGCCCGCGCCGATGATCCCGATCGTCGTCACCGGACGCCCGACGACCCGGCGGTCAGCTGCCGAAGCAGTTCGGACGAGTCGTGCAGCGCCGTCATGTGCACGAAACGGCCGTTGGCGACCCGGTAGATGGCGTACTCGACGATCTTGAACGAAGTGCCGGACGGCGGCACGCCGAGCCACTCCTTCCTCGGGGTGCCGGTGTTGATCGCGCGGACGGCTATCCGGTCCCGGTCGAACAGCAGTTCCTCAACCTCCCAGTGCAGGTCGGGAACCGCCTCGATGTCCTCCTTCTGCACGGTGACAACGTCGTCCCGGGCGCCGGGTTCGCCGTTCAACAGCACCCGGTCGGCGATGAACTCGTCCATGCCGTCGAACTCGTGGGCGTTGAGCGCCGCGACGTAGCGCAGATACCAGTTCCGTAGTTCCTCTTCGGTTGCCATGCCTACCATTCCAACTTTCCGAATTCATCCTGGAAGGTCCCGGTCGGACCGTCCGCGTTCAGGGTCGCCAGGTACACGACGGTCTTGGCACTCTCAGCCGGCGGCCGCCCGCCGCCAAGGCCGGCCGTCATGTCCGTAGCGGTGAAGCCGGGCTCGATCGCGTTGAACTTGATGCCCGGGTGGGACTTGGCGTACTGGACGGTGAGCATCGTGGCGGCCGACTTGGAGGCCGAGTAGAGCGCAGCCGACAGGTTGAACTCCGGCCGGTCCGGGTTCGTCACCGCCCAGAACGACCCCATGCTGCTCGATATGTTGACGACCGTGGGGTTCGCGGACTTCCGCAGCAGGGGTAGCGCTGCTTCCGTGACCCGGACGATGCCCACCGCGTTGGTGTCGAACACGCGCAGGGCGGTCGACCCGTCGACTTCACCGAACCCGCCGATGCCCGCGTTGTTCACCAGAACGTCGAGCCGGCCCTCGGCCGAATCCACGGACGCCAGCGCGTCGCGCACCGATGCGTCGTCGGTGACGTCGAGCTGCACGAATCGGGCGCCCAGCGTTTCCGCGGCTGTCTTGCCGCGATGCGCGTCGCGGGCGCCGATGTAGACCGTGTGGCCCAGCTCGACGAGCTGTCTCGCTGTCTCAAAGCCGAGCCCCCGGTTTGCCCCGGTTACCAAGGTGACGGTCATCGGTCTCCCCTTTTTTGTACTGATCGGTTCCCGTTCACTGTAACGGATTTTGTACCGACCGGTTGGTGAGCTGGGTCACGATCTGTACCGAGCGGTATAGTAGGTTCGTGAGCATGTCAACCCTGGGACGGCCGCGGGCCTTCGACGAGGAGGCGGTCCTCGACCGAGCCGCTTCGGTCTTCTGGCGGCACGGGTACGAAGGCGCGTCTCTGAGCACCCTCACCGCTGCGATGGGCATCAACCGGCCGAGCCTGTACGCCACGTTCGGGAGCAAAGAGGAACTCTTCCAGCGCGCCTTCGCCCGCTACCACGAGACCCAGGTGACCGCCGCCCGCGCCGCGCTCGCCCAGCCCACCGCGTACGCCGCTATCGAGGCCTTCCTGCGCTCCAGCGCCGACAGCCTCACCACCGGCGACCACCCGCCGGGTTGCCTCTCCATCCAGGGCGGCCTGGCCTGCTCGCCGCAGAACGCCCGCGTCTCGGAGATCCTGGCCGCCGGCCGGGCCGCCACCGAGGCGGCGATCGAGGAACGACTGTCCCGGGCAGCGACCGAGGGAGATCTGCCGGCCGGGGTGGACGCACGGGCGCTGGCCCGGTTCGTGATGGCGCTGAGCGAGGGCCACGCGGTGCACGCCGCGGCCGGCACTAACCGCAAGGAGCTCCATGCCTCCATCGACGTAGCCCTGCGAGCTGTCCTGCCGCAGACGCTTATTTGATCAGTAACTCAAACTGTTTGTGATCGTTTGGGGTATATGGGTGTTACGGTGCGGGATGCACGTCGATTTTCTCCTGCTGCGCAAGAGGATCTGCGGTGGCGGGCGGTCGCGGCGTACAGGCCGGGCATACGCAGGCGTCGGTCGCGACCGTACGGGGTGTGACGCCGCAGGCGGTCTCGAAGTGGGTCAACGCGGTACGCCGTAACGGTAGGGCGTTGAAGGCCGGTATACGAGGTCGGCGTCCGGGTGAGCAGAAGGTCCTGGATCCGAGGCAGGAGGCCCGCCTGCGGCGGGCGGTGCTGGGTGAGTTTCCGGATTCTCGGATGAGGTGGCGTCGCCGGGTCTGGTGTGGACCCGTCGCAGGTGCGTCAGTTGGTACGGGACTGGTTGGGGATCGGGCTGTCGCTGGTCACGATCGGGAAGTATTTGCGGTCGTGGGGGTTGTCGCCGCAGAAACCGATCCGCCGCGTACGAGCAGAACTTGGCTGCGGTGGCCCGGTGGCTGGCCGAGGAGTACCCGGCCATCGAGGCGAAGGCACAGCGGGAGAAGGCGCTCATCTTGTGGCTGGACCAGACTGGGCTGCGCTCGGACGCCAGTGTGGCTACCGGGTGGGCGCCGGTCGGCAAGCCGCCGGTGGTCCCGAAGACCGGCAAGCGGTTCGGGGTCAACGTGATGGCCACGATCAGTGAGCCGTTTCAACCTCGCTTTGCGGTCGCGCCGGTGGGTTGGGTGCGGCAGCGGGTTGATCCAGGTTGAGGAGGGCTCAGGGCGCGGTCTTTGTGGTCTGGCGGTCCGTTTTCGCTTCGCGGCGCGTTCGTCCGGCGTGGATGACTGCGGTGGCTGCGAGTGTGACCAGGACGGTGCTGGTCAGGGCGGCGATGTGGATGCCGGTCAGGTAGGCGTCCCGTGATGCTTGGTCGGCGCCGACGGTGAGCGTGTGGGTTTCCGGTGTGTGGGAGCGGTAGACCACGGTGATGATGCTGCCGAGCACTGCGACGCCAAGCGCGCCGCCGAGTTGCGGGGCGGCGGAGGCCATCGCGGCTGCGGTGCCGGCCCGGTCGGGGGGTGCGGCGCCGATGGCGAGGTTGGTGGAGAGGGCCATCATCGGGCCGAGGCCGGCGCTGATGACGATCGCGCCGCCAACCACGGTGGCGAGTGAGCCAGCGTTGGCGAGGATGAGGTAGCCGGTGGCGGATATTAGCAGGCCGACGCCGATGATGTAGGCCGCCGGGGTCCGTCGGGCCAGCCGGGGCGCGGCCAGCGAGCCGCCGATCACCCCGACGGCGGATGGAGCGGTCCATAGCCCGGCCTCCAGTGGCGTCAGCCCGCGTATCAGCTGCAGGTACTGGGCGACGGCGAGGTTCGATGCCCACAGCACGCCGATGCCCAGGGCCAGCGTGGCGATCGATGTCCGGATCACTGGCACCGTGAACAGCCGCAGGTCGACGAATGGGTCGGGGCGGCGCTGCCGGCGGAGGAATCCGGCCGCGGCGGCAGCCCCGGCGGCGATCGCGGCCGCAGCGGCGACGTCCGGGCCGCCGGCGGCGATCCGCTTGAGGCCGTACACGACGGGTAGTACGGCGGCAAGCGACAGCAACGCGCTGACCACGTCAAGCCTGCCGGTGGTCGACCTCGGCAGATCGGGCAGCAGGAAAGGCCCGACGACCAGCAGGAGGGCCATGACGGGTACGGCGATCAGGAACGCCGACCCCCACCAGGCGTTGTCCAGCAGCCACCCGCCGACCAGTGGTCCGATCGCTGTGCCTGCCGACACGCTGGCCACGATCACGCCGATCGCGGTCGCGCGACGGCGGGCGTCCGGAAAGATCGCCGCTGCCAACGCGAGCGTGGACGGCATCAGGGTGGACGCGGCCAGACCCATCAGGGCGCGCGCCGATCAGCGCGTTCGCCGTCGGCGCATACGCGGCGACCGCGCTGGCGATGCCGTACGCCGCCGAGCCGGCCAGCAACATGCGCCGGCGACCGATCCGATCGCCCCATACCCCCATGGCGATCAACGACCCGGCCAGGAGGAACGCGTAGACGTCCACGATCCACAGCAGCTGGGTGCTGGACGCGCCAAGGTCGGCGCCGATAGCGGCAGGGCAAGGTGGGTGACGGTCAGCTCCAGGGAGGCCAGCAACGCAGGCAGCGCCAGCGCCGCCAGCGCCGGCCAGGCCCGCCGCGGGGACGTGATGGTCATACCGCTGAAGTCTTCAACCTCAACCAATGTTGAGGTCAAGGGTACGGTGGTCTGATGAAACCACCTCCCGACGCCACCGAACTCACCGCCGGCCAGCTCGCCGCCCGGGCAGGCGTGGCCGTCAGCGTCGTGCACTTCTACGAGGCCAAGGGTTTGATCCACAGTCGCCGGACGTCGGGCAACCAGCGCCGGTACGCCCGCGAATCGCTGCGCCGGCTCGCCGTGATCCGGGTCGCACAACGGGTCGGGATCCCGCTGCGGATGGTCGCCGATGCGCTGGCCACGCTGCCGGACAGCCGGACGCCGACCCGCGAGGACTGGGCCCGGCTGGCGGCAGGCTGGCGGGCGCAGCTCGACGCCCGCATCGACCAGCTGACCCGTCTTCGTGACCGGCTCACCGACTGCATCGGCTGCGGGTGCCTGTCGGTCGACCGATGCGCGTTGCGCAACCCAGACGACCGGCTCGGCGACATCGGCACCGGCCCCCGGCGGCTGCTGTCGCGATACGCCGCAAACGACCAGTGAGCCGCCTCCTGGCTGTCTCTGGATCGATGATCGCGGGTTGAGGGCGGCGAGCAGGTTCGTGGTGCCGGTGTATGTGACACTCATGTCGACGCAGGACCTCTATGAAGTTGATCTGTGTGGAAGGACCACTTCGTATCGAGGTTCTGCGCGTCTTCTCTTCGTACCGGCCTTGATCTGGCGCGTTCCGCGCCTTCCCGGCATTCCAGACAGCTACCGACTGCTACCACCCGCTTGCGCCGAATGGCTCACTGCCTCGACCTCGACGAGCAGCGGGCGTACTTCGTCGAGACAGCCCCGGCTGTCGACCTGACCCGGTGCCGTTCGTCTACCTCGCCCAGTACCGGCACGCCCGGCAGCTGTTCACCGTGCCGTTCGACACCCTGCGCCGGCTGGGCGAGGAGGTGCCGGACACAGGCGGGCACCCTGCTGTCCCGGGGCCAGCCGTCGACGGGCCGGGGCGGCGGCTCTGCGGGACGAGGACTACGCGCAGGCCCGCGCCGTCCTCGCCGAACACCCGACCATCACCGCGCCCGACTTCACCATGCCCGACC
>NZ_SMKJ01000132.1:0-17598 GCF_004348615.1 Micromonospora sp. KC207 | reverse complement strand
GTACAGGGTCGGGTAGCCGCCCAGGTGCACCACGATCGGGGCGGACAGCGCCGGGCCGAGCACCTGTGGCGCGGAGTTCGCGATGTTGATCACCCCGAGGTCCTTGGCCCGGTTGGTGGCCGCCGGCAGCACCTCGGTGATCAGCGCCGCGTCCACCGACAGGTAGACGCCGTAGCCCGCGCCGAGCAGCACCGCGGCGGCCATCGCCATCGGCCAGACCGGCGCGGCGGCCAGCAGCAGCGCGGCCACGGCCATCACCAGCCCGGCGGTGATCACGTAGACCTTCCGCCGGCCGGAACGGTCGGAGAGCCGGCCGGATACCACGGCGGTGAGGATCATGCCGAGCGTGTAGAGCAGGATCAGCACCAGCAGCCCGCCCTCCGGGTCGGGGTAGCGCACCCCGTCGGCGAGGAAGTACAGCAGGTACAGGGTGCCCAGCGCGTTGCCGAGCTGGACCAGGAACCGGGTGAGCCAGGCCCAGGCGAAGTCCGGGTGCCGGCGCGGGCTGATCCACATCGAGGCGAGCAGCGCGCGCGGCCGTAGCGCCGGCCGGTGCTCCCGGGGCAGCGGGTCGTCGGCGGTGAGCAGCGCGAACGGCAGCGACAGCAGCAGCACGGCCAGCGCGATCGTGGCGTACCCGGCGGCGTTGCCGGTCACCACCGCGGTCACCAGCACCGCGCCGAGCACCAGGCCGAGCGACTGCGGGATGCCCACCCAGCCGGAGACGCCGCCGCGCTGGAGCACCGGCACCCGGTCCGGGATGCCGGCGGTGAGGCTGGCCAGCATCGCGTTGAAGCAGACCTGGGCGGCCACCCAGCCGACCGCCACCCCGGCGATGGTGTCCTGCCGGGCCAGCAGCAGCAGGGCGAGCGCGCCGAGGACCGCGCCGCCGGCCGTCCAGACGTGCCGGCGGCCCAGCTCCCGGCCGCCCAGCCGCAGGCAGGTCCGGTCCGACAGTGCCCCGGCGAGCGGGTTGGCCAGCACCGCGGCGAGCGCGCCGAAGCCGGTGACCACGGCGAACATGGCCTCCTTGTCGCCCGGGGCGATCCGCTCGATCTGCTGGGGCAGCAGCACCTGGATCGGGGTGAAGAAGGCCATCCAGACCCCGAGGTTCGCCGCGAAGATCAGCGCGATCCAGCTCCGCCGGACCGGGACGGTCGGCTCGGCGAGCGCGGCGGGCAGCGACGCCGACATCGGGTCGATGGTGGTCACGGCCGCTACTCCGCGTCGGGTGTGGCGTGGCGGGCGGCGGCACGCGCGGTGGCGTCGCCGGGCCGGATCACGGCGTCGCGCAACCAGGCGTACGACGACTTGGGCGTGCGGGTCCCGGTGCCGAAGTCGACGTGCACGAGGCCGAAACGCTTGGTGAAGCCCTCCGCCCACTCCCAGTTGTCCAGCAGCGACCAGACGAAGTACCCGGTGACGTCCACGCCGTCGTCGATCGACGCGCGCAGGGCCCGCAGGTGGGTGTCGAGGTAGGCGATCCGGTCCGGGTCGTGGACCCGGCCGTCGGCATCGGGTACGTCTTCGTAGGCGCAGCCGTTCTCGGTGACCTGGATCGGGGGCAACCGGTCGCCGTACCGGTCGCGCAGGCCGGTGAGCAGCTCGTGCAGCCCGTCCGGGGCGACCGGCCAGCCGAACGCGGTGCGGGGGTAGTCGGCCAGTTCCACCAGCTCGAACGGCAGCGGCGAGTCGGCCCCGGGCGCCCGTACCCCGGTGGGGTTGTAGTAGTTGACGCCGAGCACGTCGATCGGCGCGGCGATGACCGCGAGGTCGTCGCCGCGCACGAGCGCCGGGTCGAGGTCGAGGATGTCGGGGTAGCCGAGGCCGAGCAGCGGGTCGGTGAAGAGCCGGTTGTGCAGCGAGTCGTACGCGTGGGCGGCGGCGAGGTCGGCGTCGGTGTCGCCGGCCGGGCGCACCGGCGAGTAGTTGTTGGCGATGGCGATCGGGCTGGTGGTGCGGGCGCGCAGCGCGGCGACGGCCAGCCCGTGCCCGAGGAGCTGGTGGTGGGCCGCCGGGAACGCGTCGAACAGCAGCGTCCGGCCGGGGGCGTGCTCGCCGGTGCCGTAGCCGAGGCTCATGTGGATGAACGGCTCGTTGAGGGTGATCCACAGCTTCACCCGGTCGCCGAGCCGGGCGGCGACCAGGTCGGCGTACTCGGCGAACCGGGCGGCGGCGTCCCGGTGCAGCCAGCCGCCGGCGTCCTGGAGGGGCTGCGGCAGGTCCCAGTGGTACAGGGTGGCGACCGGGTCGATCCCGGCGGCCAGCAGGTCGTCGACGAGCCGGTCGTAGAAGTCCAGGCCGGCCGGGTTCGCCGGGCCGTTCCCGGTGGGCCGTACCCGGGGCCAGGCCACCGAGAAGCGGTACGCCGACACCCCGAGCCCGGCCATCAGCGCGACGTCCTCGGCGTGCCGGTGCCAGTGGTCGCAGGCGACGTCGCCGGTGCTGCCGTCGGCGATCAGCCCGGGGGTGTGCGCGAACGTGTCCCAGATGGAGGGTCCCCGGCCGGCGGCGGTCGCCCCGCCCTCGATCTGGTACGCGGAGGTGGAGACTCCCCAGCGGAATCCGACCGGGAACTCGGGCAGCGGCTCGGTGGTCATGCGCACTCCAGGCGGCAGGGGCCGGCGGCGTCCGCGGGCGCGGGACGCGCGACGTCCATCGGACACCGGCCGGATGGCCGGCGAACGTGAAACGTGTTCGGACTCTAGGACGCGGACGGGGTTTGCGCCATAGGCCGGCGGCGATCGGCGCGCAAGGCTTTTCGGCGTGTCTTTTCCGAAGTCGTCCGATTAAGTCCGATTTAGCGCATAGAGTGCCGAATATCGCGGATGTCCTCAGTGGGGGAAGAACAAAAATGATCCTCGTGGAACGCAGTGCGCACGTGATGGCGCCGGTGGAAGCGGTCTGGGAAGTCGTCCAGCGGGCCGAGCAGTTGCCGGCCTGGCTGGCGGGAGTTCGCGCGGCGGAGGTCCTCTCGGGGGAGGGCTTCGGCCGGCGACAACTGGTCCAGGCCGGGCGCGGGTCGGCGCACGAGGCCGAGGTGATCGCCTACCAGGAGCCGACCCTGATCGGCTGGCGGGAGCGCGCCAAGGGCGCCGGTGCCCGGGCCGAGGCTCGCACCGAGATCTACGTCCAGCTCACCGCAGACGAGGAGGAGGGCGGGACCATCGTGCGGCTCATCGTCGTACGTTGGCCCGCCGGCCCGGTCAAGGCCGCCCTCCTCCGGCTCGGGCTGCGGCGGGTCGGCGCCGACCTGGAGGGCTCGCTGGCCCGGTTGACCGACCTGGCCGCCGTCGGTTGAGGGTCACGTCTCACGGCGCCATCCGCGACGGCGGTGGCCCGGCACGTCCCGGCCAGGGCGTGGCGGACCACCGCCGTCACATCGTCGGCGATGACGTGAGGGCGGCTCGTCAGGCCGTCACCGTGAAGGCGGCGACGTGCACCACGTCGAGGTGCCGGAACTCGAAGAAGAGGCGGTACGTGCCCGCCGAGGGCACCTGCACCGAGAACGCCACCACCGAGCTCGGCCGGCTCGCCGCCGCGGGGTGGACGTGCAGGTAGGCCAGGTCGCCGTGGCGCAACGCGACCAGGTGCCCGTACGCGCCCAGGTGCGGTTGCAGGTCGTTCACCGGCCGGCCGTCGCGGCCCAGCCACACCAGGACCTGGTTCGCCTCCCCCGGGCGCAGGCCGCCGTCGAGGGTGACGGTGTACCCGTCGACGACGATGGTCTCCTGCGGCTGCTCCGGTGGCCTCGGCGCGTACCGGCCGGGCACCGCGACGTCCACCCCGAGCGTCACCTGCCGCGACGCGCCGACCGGCCAGAAATCGGCGATCGCCCGCAGCGGGCCGGCCGCCGCCGGGGTGACCGCCGCCCGCCAGGTGCCGTCGGCGTCCAGCTCCGGGTGCACGTGCCGGTAGTCGGTCAGGTCCCGTGACACCAGCACGAGGTGCATCAGCCGCTCGTGGATCGGCTGGAAGGCGGTCACCGGCACGCCCGCCGCGTCGGTGATCCGGAACGCCAGCTCCCCCGCCCGGCCGGCGGCCAGGGCGGAGGTGTCCAGGGCGAGCGTGAAGCCGTCCCGGGACACCTGCAACCCGGCCGGTTCGTGGTCGGGGTGCCCGACCGCGCCGGGCGTCGCCGACCGGAGCGTGGCGGGCGATCCGCCGAACCGGCCCGCCGCGAAGCCCAGCGCGAGGGTGAGGGCGAGGATCAGCCCCGCCGCGACGACCCGGGCGATCCGGCCGGTGGGCGGGCCCCCCGGTGGCCGATCCTTTGCGCCACCCTGGTGGGGATACCCCTGCGGGGGCGTCTCCACCAGGGTCGGCCCGCGTTGGGTCGTGGTCACGGCAGCCGGGGCTGGAGGACGAAGAGCCCCTGCTCGATGCCGCTGACCACGACGATCCCGCTGGGGAAGTACGGGTAGGTGCTCCACGCCCCGTTCATCGAGCTGCTGTTGCTCGACGGGTAGATGTCGAAGTAGCCGGCCTCGCTCGCCCGGCCGCTGGGCACCTCGGTCAGGTCCAGGATGCGCAGCCCCGCCCGGTAGTTGGCCTGGTAGCTGTACCTGCCCTTGACGTACTGGTTGTGGTCGGTGGCCGCCACCCCGGCGGGCGCGCTGTAGGTGCCGATGTGCCGGGGCGCGTCGAGGTCGGCCAGGTCCCACAGGTACGTCTGGGTGTTCACGCCGCGCCGGGACTCGTCCAGTTCGTCGTCGAGCAGGAAGTACCGCTGGTCTCCGGTGAACCACCCCTGATGGGTGTACGCCCGCCCGGTGTAGCCGATGCGGGAGAGCTGCCGGGGCGCCGACTTGGTGGTCACGTCCACCACCGTGACGGTGTCCTCGTTGGAGCTCACGCAGATCTCCCGGCCCGTGTGGGCGGTGTCCGGGCCCCGGTACACCACGCACTGGGTGTCGTGGGTGTACCCGTCGTTGCTGACGCAGCCGGCCGAGGCCGGCGACTTCGGGGTACGAATGTCGATCATGTGCAGCCCGCCGCTGCACGTGTTCGTGCCGACCGCGTACGCGAAACCGGTCTCCTCGTTGATGGCGATGTTGTGCGAGTTGCCGAACTGGCCGTACCGCGCGTCCGCCGTCCAGGTCTGCGGGGCGGTGACGCCGCGTAGCCGGGTCAGGTCGAACACCTGCATCCCGTGGCCCGACACGTCGGCCACCACGTACGCGTGGTCGCGGTAGACCTTGATGTCGCGCCAGACCGCGGTGCGGTTCTGGTACGCGGGGAGGTTGCCCAGGTAGACCGGGGCCGTCGGGTTGGACACGTCGACGAACGAGGTGCCGTTGCGCCGCCCCACCAGCGCGTACTCCCGGCCGGTCAGGCTGTCGGTCCAGCCCCAGATGTCGTTGGCCTGGCTGCCGCCGATGTCGGCCAGCGGCAGGAACGACAACAGGTCGACGTTGCGGCACGGGTAGCCGGCGGCCTGACCGCCGGTGCAGGTCGCCGCCGCAACGGCCGTCAGCCGCTGGGTCGGCTCCCGCTGCGCCATGAACTCCTGGGCCGAGGCGCGCCCGGCCGGGGTGTCCGGCGAATGCGCGACGAGGGGTTGGCCTGACCCGAGCAGCGACGCCGCGAGAGCGCCGACCGCCAGGGCGACTCCGATCCGGACGACTCGCATGGGCGTCTCCCTACCGTCGTGGCGAATTATCGAGAAGCATGGATTCGCCTGGCGGTCGGGGGCAAGGTCGCGCGGTGATACCGGACGGGTCATACCGCCGCCGGTATGCCGAGGGGCCCGGCGCGCCGCGCCGGGCCCCTCGGACTGTCCGCGAGCTAGCTGTCGCCGCCCGTCTCGCCGACCGGAGCCGCGTTGACGTCGTCGATGGCGTACTTCTTCGCCGCCTCGGCCGGGACCCTGGCCGGCACCGCGCCCCGCAGGGCGAGCTGCCGCAGCGTCGCGACCGCGACCGACTCGGCGTCGACGTGGAAGTGGCGGCGCAGCGCGTGGCGGGTGTCGGACATGCCGAACCCGTCCGTGCCGAGCGAGGTGTAGTCGCCCGGCACCCAGCGGGCGATCAGGTCCGGTACCGCGCGCATCCAGTCGCTGACCGCGACCTTCGGCCCGTCGGCGTCGGCCAGCTTCTGCTGGATGTACGGGACCCGCTGCTCCGCGCCCGGGTTGAGCAGGTTGTGCTCCTCGCACTCCACCGCGTCGCGGCGCAGCTCGGTCCAGGAGGTCACCGACCACACGTCGGCGGCCACCCCCCAGTCCTGGGCGAGCAACTGCTGCGCCTTGAGCGCCCACTGCATGCCGGTGCCGGAGGCCAGGATGTTCGCCTTCGGGACGTCACCGTCGACCTTCGGCGCGGGGGAGTAGCGGTAGATGCCCCGCAGCAGCCCCTCGACGTCCACGCCGGCCGGCTCGGCCGGCTGGTGGATCGGCTCGTTGTAGACGGTCAGGTAGTAGAAGATGTTCTCCGGCTGCTCGCCGTACATCCGGTGCAGGCCGTTCTCCATGATGTGCGCCAGCTCGAACGCGAACGCGGCGTCGTAGGCGACCACCGCCGGGTTCGTTGCGGCGAGCAGCAGCGAGTGGCCGTCCTCGTGCTGGAGGCCCTCGCCGTTGAGCGTGGTGCGCCCGGCGGTCGCGCCGAGCACGAAGCCCCGCGCCATCTGGTCGGCTGCCGCCCAGAACCCGTCGCCGGTGCGCTGGAAACCGAACATCGAGTAGAAGATGTACAGCGGGATCATCGGCTCGCCGTGCGTGGCGTACGCGGTGCCGGCGGCGGTGAACGAGGCCACGGAACCGGCCTCGTTGATCCCCTCGTGCAGGATCTGCCCGGTCGTCGACTCCTTGTACGACAGGAACAGCTCCCGGTCGACCGAGGTGTACCGCTGGCCGTGCGGCGAGTAGATCTTCTGCGTCGGGAACAGCGAGTCCATGCCGAAGGTGCGGGCCTCGTCCGGGATGATCGGCACCCAGCGCTTGCCGAACTCCTTGTCCTTCATCACGTCCTTGAGCAGGCGGACGAAGGCCATCGTGGTGGCCACCTTCTGCTTGCCCGAGCCGCGCTTGACGTCGGCGAACCGCTCGCTGCCCGGAATCGCCAGCGCCCTGCCGGCGGTCCGCCGCGACGGCAGGTACCCGCCGAGCTGCTCCCGGCGCTCCCGCAGGTACGCGACCTCCTCCGACTTCTCGCCAGGGGTGAAGTACGGCGGGAGGTACGGGTTCTCCTCCAGCGTCTTGTCCGAGATGTCCAGGTACAGCCGGTCGCGGAACAGCTTCAGGTCGTCCAGCGTCAGCTTTTTCATCTGGTGCGTGGCGTTGCGGCCCTCGAAGTGCGAGCCGAGCGTCCAGCCCTTGATCGTCTTGGCCAGGATGACCGTCGGCTGGCCGGTGTGCTCCATCGCCGCCTTGTACGCCGCGTAGAGCTTGCGGTAGTCGTGCCCGCCCCGCTTGAGGTTCCAGATCTCGTCGTCGGTGAGCCCCTCGACCATCTTGCGGGTGCGCGCGTCGCGGCCGAAGAAGTGCTCCCGCACGTACGCCCCGGACTCCGCCTTGTAGGTCTGGTAGTCACCGTCGGGCGTGGTGTTCATGAGGTTGACCAGCGCGCCGTCGGTGTCCGCGGCGAGCAGCGGGTCCCACTCCCGGCCCCAGACCACCTTGATGACGTTCCAGCCGGCGCCCCGGAAGAACGCCTCCAGCTCCTGCATGATCTTGCCGTTGCCCCGGACCGGCCCGTCGAGCCGCTGGAGGTTGCAGTTGATCACGAAGGTGAGGTTGTCCAGCTCCTCGCGGGCGGCCACGCCGATCGCGCCGAGCGACTCGACCTCGTCCATCTCGCCGTCGCCGAGGAACGCCCAGACGTGCTGCTGCGAGGTGTCCTTGATGCCCCGGTGGTGCAGGTACCGGTTGAACCGGGCCTGGTAGATCGCGTTCAGCGGGCCGAGGCCCATCGAGACGGTCGGGAATTCCCAGAAGTCCGGCATCAGCCGCGGGTGCGGGTACGACGGCAGCCCGCCGCCCGGGTGGGACAGCTCCTGGCGGAACCCGTCGAGCTGGTTCTCGCTCAGCCGCCCCTCCAGGAACGCCCGCCCGTACATGCCGGGGGAGGCGTGACCCTGGTAGAAGATGTGATCGCCGCCGCCCGGATGGTCCTTGCCCCGGAAGAAGTGGTTGAAGCCCACCTCGTAGAGCGACGCGGAACTGGCGAAGGTGGAGATGTGCCCGCCGACGCCGATCTCGGGGCGCTGCGCGCGGTGCACCAGCATCGCCGCGTTCCACCGGATGTACGCCCGGATCCGCCGCTCGATGTGCTCGTCACCCGGGAACCACGGTTCGCGCTCCGGCGGGATGGTGTTGATGTAGTCGGTGGTGGTCAGCGACGGCACCCCGACCTGGCGCTCCCGCGCGCGCTCCAGCAGGCGCAGCATCACGTACCGGGCACGTTTGGTTCCGCGCTCGTCGATGACACCGTCCAGCGACTCGACCCATTCGCCGGTCTCTTCGGGGTCGATGTCCGGAAGCTGGCTCGGCAGACCGGCGGTGATCACCGGGCGCTTGCGTTCCGTGGCCACAGGCGTTCCCTCGGGTGTGTGTGGGATAGGTCTCTAGACGTTCATCCTGCCTTCTACCGATGCTTTTCGTCACGTCTGGCTCCCCCAGACGCGACGCTCAACACAGGTACCCGCCGGTAACTTCTGGCGGGTTTGCGGTGGCCTCCTACCGTCGACCCATGACGATGCTGCGAGCCGTGGCGAGCGCACTCGTGCTGGCCGGAGCGCTCACCCTCCTGCTGTCGGTCCTCGGCCTCGCCGGGGGCGAACTCGACAAGGCCCCGGCGGGGCTGCTCGGCCTGGCCCTGCTCGCGGTGGGCCTGGTGCTGTTCAGCCGCATGGGCGGGCGGCGGGCCCGGTACGGCTACGCCACCTCCACCGGTGACCCCGCCGCACCCTACGGCCCCGGGGCGCACGGTGCGGGCCAGCCCGGCCCCGACCCGAACGCCGGCGACGCCGGCTGCGGCTGGCCCGGAAACCAGCGCACCGGCTGACACCCGCAGCGGCCCCGCCGGCCCCTGGACCGCCGTCCGGCGGGCGCGCGCCTGCGGCAGAATGCGCCGTATGCGTACCGAGGTGATCACCGTCCAGACCGGCAGCCGGCCCACCGTCCGGGACATCACCGCCGAGGCGGAACGCTTCGTCTCCGGCGCCGGCGACGGCCTGCTGCACGTCTTCGTGCCGCACGCCACCGCCGGCCTCGCCGTCATCGAGACCGGTGCCGGCTCCGACGACGACCTGCTCCGGGCGCTGGACGACCTGCTGCCCACCGACGACCGCTGGCGGCACCGGCACGGCTCGCCCGGGCACGGGCGCGACCACGTGCTGCCCGCCCTCGTGCCCCCGTACGCGACCCTGCCGGTGGTCGGCGGGCGGCTCGCGCTCGGCACCTGGCAGTCGATCTGCCTGGTCGACACCAACGGCGACAACCCCACCCGCAAGGTCCGCTTCTCGTTCCTGCCCGGCTGACCGGCTAGGGGCGCACGGTCTCCGCGTCCACCGTCTGCCGGCCCAGGTCCGCGTCGGCCCCGGGGGCGGTGCCGCGCGCGGTCGCGGTCGGTGCCGGCGGCCGGTCGTACGTCTGGTGCAGGCCCGGCACCCGGTCCTCGATCACGAACGTCGCCCGGGTGTACGCCGGGGCGTCCGGCCGGCTCACGTACGGCACCACGTCGAAGTCGGCCGCCAACTGCGCCGGGGTGATCGTGGTGCGGACGTACCCCCGGAGGCTGTTCTGGAAGCGCAGGTGCGGGTTGAACCCGAACCACGGGTGGGAGCCCGTCACCGAGTCCGCGCCGTCCCCGCCCGAGGTGATCGACGAACACACCAGCTCGCTGCCGACCGTGCGGGACGTCGGGTCGGCGTAGTCGAGCAACAGGTCGCTGGCCCAGTGGGCGTGCACGTCCCCGGTGAGCACCACCGGGTTGCGCACCCCGGCGGCCAGCCAACCCCGGGTGATCCGGTCGCGGGAGGCGACGTACCCGTCCCAGGCGTCCATGCTGGTGACCGTGAGCGGCCCGGAGTTGTTGTCCCGCTGGGCGAAGAAGACCTGCTGGCCGAGGATGTCCCAGCGCGCGTCGGAGCGGCGGAACCCGTCGAGCAGCCACGCCTCCTGTTCCGCCCCGGTGATGGACCGGGCGGGGTCGGCCGCGGCGGCGCAGTCCTTGTATCCGTCGCCGCACGCCTGGTCGTCGCGGTACTGCCGGGTGTCGAGCATGTGGAACGTGGCCAGCCGGCCCCAGCGCACCCGCCGGTACAACTGCATGTCGATGCCGCGCGGCAGCGAGGTCCGCCGCAGCGGCATGTTCTCGTAGTACGCCTGGAACGCCGCCGCCCGCCGGGCCGGGAAGTCCGGGTCCGGGGCCTCGGGCACCTCGTCGGCCCAGTTGTTCTCCACCTCGTGGTCGTCGAAGACCACCACCCAGGGGGCCACCGCGTGCGCCGCCTGAAGATCCGCGTCGGTCTTGTACTGGGCGTGCCGCTGCCGGTAGTTCGCCAGCGTCCGGGTCTCCGGGCCCTCGTGGTCGCGCGGGTTCCCGCCCGGGACGGTGTACGTGCCCTTCTCGTACTCGTACTGGTAGTCGCCCAGGTGCAGGATCAACTCCGGCTCGGTTTCGGCCAGCCGCCGGTACGCGGTGAAGTATCCGTGCTCGTACTGCGAGCAGGAGGCGAAGCCCATGGCCAGGGTCGACGGCAGGCTCCACGGGGCGGGCGCGGTGCGGGTACGCCCGACCGGGGACGCGTGGCCCTCGGCCCGGAACCGGTAGAAGTACTCCCGGCCCGGCAGCAGCCCGCCCAGCTCCACGTGCACGCTGTGCGCCGACTCCGGGCGGGCCTGCGCCACCCCGCGCCGCACCACGTGCCGGAACCCCTCGTCGGCGGCGACCTCCCAGGTCACGGCCACCGGCCGCGACGGCATGCCACCGAGGCCGTCCTCGGCCAGCGGCTGCGGGGCCAGCCGGGTCCACAGCACGAAACCCTCGTGGTCGGGGTCGCCGGAGGCCACCCCGAGGGTGAACGGGTCCTGCCGCAGCGGGCGGGCCGCCGCCGCCCCGGCCGCCATGGGCAGCCCGGCCACCGCGCCGACCGCGCCGATCGTCGCGCCGGAGAGCAGGATCGTACGTCGGGACAATGCCATGATTTCCTCCCCAGAGTCCGTCTTCGTCGACTCCGGGGAGCCTCCCGGCCGTCGATGGCCGCCAGGTGAAAGAGAGGGCCCCTTGTTATCGCTTTTTGTCTAACAAGGGCCCCCTGTTAACCACCGCTGGGCGGCGCGGGCAGGACCGGTGGGAGGGGCGCCGGCGGGGGAGCCAGGGCGAGAAGGGAACCCTTCTCTACCGCAGGCGTTAAGAAGGGGCCCTCCCTTGCGCAGAACGTGGAGGTGGTCAACAGTTGCGCCGGACGTACGATTGCGGGTACAACGCAGCGCATCCTCACCGGGGCCGGGCCTGTACCGGGCGGCCGCTCCGGGGACGCCGTACGCGCCGAGGAGTGGGCCGCGCGGTGAACCGTCCCGGTGGACCGTGTCTGAGTGGGCGACCGGCCGCCGCGTCGGTAATGCTGTCGGACGTGACCACCCCGCAAGATCTCGACGACCGGTTCCGGGAGGCCCTCGCCGGGTTCGCCGCCGCGCCCCGGCGACGTGACCCGGCCGAGCGGGTCCGCGACGGCGTGCCGCTGACCGGCGCGCAACTGCTGGACATCTTCGACGCCCAGGTCACCAGCCGGCAGTTGGACCTCGCCGGGCGGTGGCTGCGCAGCTTCGGCGAGGGCTTCTACACCATCGGCTCCGCCGGCCACGAGGGCAACGCCGCAGTCGCCGCCGCGCTGCGTCCCGGCGATCCGGCCCTGCTGCACTACCGCTCAGGCGCGTTCTACTGCCTCCGCGCCGCCCAGGTCGCCGGGGAGGCGGCCTTTGCGGCGGCGGGGGAGGCTGCCTCTCCCGCGACGCAGGGGGAGAGTGCCCGGTCCGGTGCGGCGGGGGAGGCCGGGGACATCGCGGATCCCGACGGCCCGGCTCCCGGTGACCCGACTCCCGCCCGTCCGACCCCCGAGCGCCCGACTGCCGGCGACCCCGCCAGCGGAGAGCAAGACGGCGGCGCGGACCAGGCCGACAGCGCCGGCTGGTCCGGCCTGGCCGCGCTGGCCGCCGGCCCCGCCGGTTGGTCGGGCCACGGCGCGGAGAACCCGTCCGCCGCGCCGGGACCGGCGGGGGACGCCACAGACGGTACGACCGTCGGCGCGACCGAGGGCGCGGCGGCCGAAGCCCCGGCGGCGAGCCAGATCGGTGAGGCCGGCCAGATCGGTGAGGCCGGCAGGGTCGGTGCAGCCGGCAGGGTCGGTGAGAGCGGCAGAGCCGGTGAGGTCGGCCGGATCGGTGCGGCCGGCCGGGAGGACGCGTACGCCGGGGCGGCCCGGGACGTGCTGCGCGGGATGGTCGCCTCGGCCCGGGAGCCGATCGCCGGGGGCCGGCACAAGGTCTTCGGCCGGGCCGACCTCGCGATAATCCCCACCACCTCCACCATCGCCTCGCACCTGCCCCGGGCGGTCGGCGCGGGGCTGGCCCTGGAGCGGCTGCGCCGCCGTGACCCGGTTGGGCGGCGTGCCGGGGCGGACCCGCTCGGCGGCGTCGGGCAGCCGCCCCGTTCGCCGTGGCCGCCGGACGCGATCGTGGTCTGCTCGTTCGGCGACGCCTCGGTCAACCATGCCAGCGCCACCGCCGCGTTCAACACCGCCGGCTGGTACGACCACACCGGACTGCGTATCCCGGTGCTCTTCGTCTGCGAGGACAACGGGCTCGGCATCAGCGTCCGGTCCCCAGAGGGCTGGGTGGAGGCGACGTTGCGGGCCAAGCCCGGCATCCGCTACTTCTCCGCCGACGGCACCGACCCGGTGCGGGCGTACGAGGCGGCGGCGGAGGCGGCGGGCTGGGTGCGCCGGCACCGGCGGCCGGCCGTGCTGCACCTGACCACCGTGCGGCTGATGGGGCACGCCGGGGCGGACGCGGAGACGGCGTACCGCAGCTCCGGCGAGATCGCCGCGGACCTGGACCGGGACCCGCTGCTGGCCACCGCCCGGCTGCTCGTGGAGACGGGCGTCGCCACGACCGAGGAACTGCTGGCCCGGTACGACGAGCGTGGCTGGCAGGTACGCCGGATCGCCGAGGAGGCGCTCGGTGAACCGAAACTCGCCTCCGCGGCCGAGGTGGTCGCCGAGATCGCGCCCCGCCGCCCGGCCCGGGTGGCCCGCGCGGTTGCCGACGCGGCGGCCCGGGCCGGCGGGCCCGGCGCGGCGGCCCGCGCGGAGGCGTTCGGTGGCCGGCTGCCCGAGGCGGCCGGCCCGCTCACCCTGGCGCAGAGCATCAAGGCCGCCCTCGCCGACGGCATGCTCGACCACCCGGGGATGGTGGTGTTCGGCGAGGACGTCGCCGTCAGGGGCGGGGTGTACGGGGTGACGAAGGGGCTGCGCGACCGGTACGGCGCGGCTCGGGTGTTCGACACGCTGCTCGACGAGACGTCGATCCTGGGGCTCGGGCTGGGTGCCGGGCTGGCCGGGCTGCTGCCCGTGCCGGAGATCCAGTACCTGGCGTACCTGCACAACGCCGAGGACCAGTTACGCGGCGAGGCGGCGACGATGCGATTCTTCTCCTCGGGTGCGTTCCGCAACCCGATGGTGGTGCGGGTGCCCGGGCTGGCGTACCAGGAGGGCTTCGGCGGGCACTTCCACAACGACAACTCCCTGGCCGTGCTGCGGGACGTGCCCGGTCTGGTGATCGCGGTGCCGGCGCGGCCGGACGACGCCGCGCCGATGCTGCGTACCTGCCTGGCCAGCGCGGCGGTGGACGGCAGCGTCTGCGTGCTGGTGGAGCCGATCGCGCTGTACCACACCCGCGACCTGTACGCCGAGGGCGACGGGGAGTGGGTGGCCGACTACGCCGAGCCGGGCGCGTGGGCCGGTGGGCACGCGCCGGTCGGGCGGGCCCGGGTGTACGGCGTCGGCACCGCCGAGGACGTCACGATCGTCACTTTCGGTAACGGGGTGCCGATGTCGCTGCGCGCCGCCGCCACCCTGGCCGACGAGGGGGTCGGCAGCCGCGTGGTCGACCTGCGCTGGATCGCGCCGTTGCCGGTCGCGGACATCGTCCGGGAAGCCTCGGCGACCGGCCGGGTGCTGGTCGTGGACGAGACGCGCCGCTCCGGCGGGGTTGGCGAGGGGGTGATCGCGGCACTGGTCGACGGCGGGTACGTCGGTGCGGCGCGGCGGGTGGCCGGTGTCGACTCGTTTGTACCATTAGGTCCGGCAGCGCGTCAGGTGCTGGTCACCGAGGATGCCATCACCCAGGGTGCCCGTACGCTGCTGGCACGGTAAATTCCGTTCCACCCGGTGCGCCACTTGCGCGGTGGGCCGCGAGTGTGTGGACTTTGCCTGACGGCGTCGCAGCGATGCCGCGAGCAGGGACAAGATGAGGAGGCACGCGACAGTGAGCGCGACCGCTGGTCAGGCCGCCGACGGGGTACGCAGCCTGGCGGACCGGTTCGGTATCGAGCCGGGGATGGTCGTCATGGAGATGGGGTACGACGAGGACGTCGACCAGGATCTCCGGGACGCCCTGACCGACCGCTGTGGAGAGCTGGTCGACGAGGACACCGACGAGGTGGTCGACGCGGTGCTGGTCTGGTACCGAGACGGCGACGGTGACCTCTTCGAGCTGCTCGTCGACGCCCTCGGCCCACTGGCCGACAACGGCGTCGTTTGGCTGCTGACGCCCAAGGCCGGGCGGGAGGGCCACGTCGAGCCGAGCGAGGTCGCGGAGTCCGCGCCCACCGCTGGCCTCCAGCAGACGTCCACGGTCAACGCCGGCCGGGACTGGAGCGGCGCCCGCCTCGTGCTGCGTCGGGGTGCCAAGGGCAAGAAGTAGACCGGCTGGTCCCGCGCGTGGGGCCGGCCACCTGGCGGCCTTGGCCGTCAGGTGTGGCAGGCTTGTGCCACCTCCAAAATCGACTCAAGGAGCTCGCATGCCGATCGAGGTTGGCGCCGAAGCGCCGGACTTCGTGCTCAAGGACCAGAACAACCAGGAGGTCCGGCTGTCGGACTTCCGTGGCAAGCGCACCGTGCTGCTGGTCTTCTACCCGCTCGCCTTCACCGGCATCTGCCAGGGCGAGCTCTGCGAGGTGCGGGACAACCTGAACGAGTATGTCAACGACGACGTTCAGGTGCTCACCGTGAGCGTGGACTCGGTCTACAGCCACAAGATCTGGGCCGACAAGGAGGGCTACCAGTTCCCGCTGCTGGCCGACTTCTGGCCGCACGGCGCGGTCGCCCAGGCGTACGGCGTCTTCAACGACGTCGCCGGCATCGCCAACCGGGGCACGTTCGTGATCGACAAGGCCGGCGTCGTCCGGTTCGCCGAGATGAACATGCCGGGCGAGGCGCGCGACCAGCAGGGCTGGCGCAAGGCGCTCGCCGACGCCGTCGCCGCCTGATCCCACCCCAGGCACACCGGCGCGTCGGGCCGGAGCTGGCAGGGTAAGCTTGCCGGACTCCGGCCCGCCGTGCGGGCGTTCGGGGCGCGTAGCTCAGTGGGAGAGCACTCGCCTTACAAGCGAGGGGTCGCAGGTTCGAAACCTGCCGCGCCCACAAACCCCTCTCTATCAGCAGAAACGTGAGGGGATCGCCAGACAACCGCGACGCTTAGTCGTTCACACAGCACTCGCTTTTCGCAACAGCGACCGGCCGGTCCGCCCCTCGGGTCGGCCCCCGCTGCTCAGAATGTTCGCCTGCACAGGGTGTCGCCTGGCCAAGATCACGAGCCTGCGCGTCGAAGACGTCGACGTCGCCAAGCGCGCCGCCGTCGTGATCGGCAAGGGCAACAAGCAGCGCACCGTCAAGTTCGACGCCAAGTGCGCGCTCGCCGTCGACCGGTACCTCCGCAAGCGATCCGAGCACAAAGCTGCGGATCTGCCGGCGCTGTGGATCGGCGTCCGGCGGCGGACCCCGATGACCCCGTCAGGAATCCGACAGGTCATCGAGCGTCGCGCTGCCGCCGCACTCGCTGTGCCTCCCGCTCGGCCTTGCGGATCTTTGGCAGGGCGTCGGTGACGCCGAATGCGGCGCGAGCGGCGACCCGCTCTACCACACCCAGGCTGGACAAGTCTTCGTTGCCACCCAGGTCGCCGGGGAACGCGCTGATGTGGGCGGCCTGCACGATCGGCGCCCACCGGGCCAGCAGGTCCATCGGGTCGGGGAAGGTGGGCATCTTGCCCCTCTTGCCCGGTTCCGCCCTCATAATGGCCTACATGAACTTTGATCGTCCCATCGCGCCGGATCCGTACTCCCTGCTGCCCAGCGTCCCGTCGTTCAGCCTCATCAGCGACGACGTAATCGATGGTGAGCTGATGGACATCCCGTTCGCGCATAGCAACGTCGGTGGCGAGGACCGCTCACCGCAGCTTGCCTGGTCCGGCTTCCCGAAGCAGACCCGCGGCTTCGTGGTGACCTGCCTCGACCCGGACGCGCCGACCGGCAGCGGCTTCTGGCACTGGTCGGTGGTGAACATCCCGGCGTCCGTCACCGAGCTGCCCTCCACATCGGGTGGCAGCGACCGCGCCCTGCCGCAGGGTGCGTTCAGCGTGCGCAACGACTACGGCAGCCGCGGGTACGGCGGTGCCGCCCCGCCGGCCGGTGACCGTCTGCACCGGTATTTCTTCGTGGTCCACGCGCTCGACGTCGAACGCCTCGACGTGACCACGGACGTGCCGCCAGCGGCGGTCGGCTACAAAACGGTGTTCCACACCCTCGCACGGGCGACGCTGACCCCGACGTATCGGGTCAGCGGCTAAGGCCAGGAACGCCTCGGCAGCAGTCGAGGCGCGCGCCACCCGGGCCGGGGCTAGCCGGCCGGGGCGTGTCGGGCTGCGCATCGGACGTGGACGCGCGGTCTTGGGGCATGTGCGCCAGCGGGTGGGGAAGTGTTCACGGCCGACTGCCGCAGATCAGTCAACGGGTTCCACGGTCACCTGCACGCGCCAGTCCTCCGGGGTGTCCCCGGCGAAATCCTGCACCTCTTCGGCGTGCCCGCACAGTTGCTCCAGCAGATCCCGCAGGCCGGCGACAGACCCGTAGCCGCCCACATCGACGGGGTGCGCGCCTGCCCTCTTCGGCGCTACCCAGATGGCGTCTACGTGCATATATACAGGTCGCGGCGGATCTTCGCCTGCACGGCCCGCTCCTGCGGGGTGAGCTGGGCGAGCATGGTCAGGTCGAAGTCGCAGAACGCCTCGCCGATCTCCTGGGCGGCGTCCTGCATCTGGTCATCAGTCATGGGGGTGTCGTCGTCGGCGGGCATGACGGCTCCTGGGGGTGTGGTTGAAGTTTGAAACGTCTGGGTGTCTTGGCGACCCTCGTCGCATCCATGTACGCCAGGCGGCGGCGTGCTGTTCGCACGTGTCGTCTACCTGACAGGCGGCGGGTGGGGTGGCGTGAGGGCATCGAGGCTCCTTCGTTGGCCCGCTCAGTTCGCCTGTGGGTGTTCGGGGCGTTGGGTGATGCGGGGCGGCCGGTTCGGGGCTGTGTGTCGATTCTGGCGGGGGG